>JAHEMV010000154.1 GCA_024643455.1 Cytophagales bacterium | reverse complement strand
TTATAAACTGTATCTATTTTGTGATCATTTCCAAATCAATGGTCCTTCTATTGATGTCTGTCCGCATTACCTTTACCCGGATATCATCTCCTAAAGTGATTGTTTTTCCATGATTTTGACCAACTACCCGATATTGCTCAGGTTCATGGATATAATAGTCATCATCCAGGTCTGCAAGCCTAACCATACCTTCGCATTTAGTGGCAGTTATTTCTACATAGACACCCCATTCTGTAACTCCGGCAACAATACCATCAAATTCTTCGCCGATCATGGATTGCATAAATTCTACTTGTTTGTATTTGATAGAGGCTCGTTCTGCATCGGCAGCGCGTTTTTCCATTTCTGATGAATGCTGACATTTTTTTTCGTAGGCTGTTTCGTTTAGAGAATTGCCCTCATACAGATAGTGCAATAGCATCCGGTGAACCATCATATCTGGGTAACGTCGAATAGGCGAAGTGAAATGCGTATAATGAGGGAAGGCCAATCCGAAATGACCTTTTGCCTCAGTAGTATATTTTGCCTTTGCCATAGAGCGAATAGCAAGAGTCTGTAGTACGTTTTGCTCTGGTTTTCCCTCTATGTCTTCAATCAGGTTGTTTAATGATTTGGAAATAGCCGCTTCATCAACCCGAAGCTCATGGCCAAATTTTTTGGCAAATACTGAAAATGCATTTAGCTTTTCTACGTCTGGATAGTCATGTGTCCTGTAAACGAATGTGTTTTTTACTTTACCCTGTTTCATTTTATACACATACTCTGCAACTTTTTTATTTGCCAGGAGCATAAATTCTTCCACGAGTTTATGGGCATCTTTTCGCTCCTTGGTTTTCAAGCCGATGGGCTTCCCATTTTCATCCAGGTCAAATTTCACCTCAGTTGTTTCAAAATTAATTGCACCGCGCATGAAACGTTCTGCCCTAAGTTTCAGCGCAAGTTCATTGAGTGTGGCAAGCTCGGCAAAGAAATCCCCGCTTTTACTTTCAATTCGTTCCTGGGCTTCTTCATAAGTGAACCTTCGATCAGAATGAATCACCGTTTTCCCAAACCATTCCTTTTTAATATGTCCATTGGAATCAAGCTCAAAAACCGCCGAGAAAGTGAGTTTATCTTCATTTGGCCTCAATGAGCAGAGTTCATTGGAAATTTTTTCCGGGAGCATTGGGATAGTTCGATCTACCAGATAAACGGATGTTGCTCTATCCTGAGCTTCCTCCTCCAACATGGTATTTGGGCGGATATAATGTGTGACGTCGGCTATATGAACACCAACTTCAATGTTGCCATTTGTTAATTTTTTAATGGAAAGAGCATCATCAAAATCTTTGGCATCAAATGGATCAATGGTAAACGTTAGAATATCCCTGAAATCTTTTCTAGACTTTATTTCTTCACTTGTAGCCCCGTCTTGTATTTTTTCTGCTTGCTTGCTTATGGACTCCGGAAAGCTAAATGGAAGACCAAACTCAGCCATAATCGAATGGATTTCTGCGTCATTTTCACCTGCCTTGCCGAGCACATTGGTGATCTTACCTTCAGGGCTTTTATTTGGGCCTGGCCATTTAGTAATTTCCACCACGACCTTATCATCATGAACTGCATTGTTGAGATCTTTAGGTGAGACAAAGATATCGTAATGCATCTTTTTGAAGTCAGGGATCACAAATGCGTATTTGGTAGAGACTTCAACTCGGCCAACAAATTCTTTTCGGAAACGATCAATAATTTCTATTACTTCACCTTCTAAACGCCTTGTTCTGCCCTTTGACTCAAAAATCTCTACTTTGACTGTGTCATCATCAAGGGCAAAGTTCAAATGCTCTGCTTTCACCAATATATCTTCTTCTAGTTCTTCTGAGACGATATAGGCAAATCTTGGATTTACAAAATCAACTTTACCCTGAATCACTTTGCCAGAACTTTTCGGAGTACTTGTTTTAGAATCTCCAGGTTTACCTTTACTCAATTCGATTAGGATGGATTTTACAATATTTTTAGTCTTTTTATCATGAACGCCAAGCTTCTTTATAATTTGCTTATGGGATAATCTGCTATTTTCATTGTTGCTAAGCAGGCTTATAATTTGATTTTTTAAATGGGCGAAATTCCCTTGATTTCCACCTCTTTTTTTCTTTTTTGTCATGTATTTGGAAATAATGTTTTTCTCGCATACGCGAGTCTTCTTCTTAATTGTGCTTTGCGGATATCTTCCACATCACCTTTTGGTATGGCATTGATCAGATTTCTGGTGTATTCCTCCTTGGGTCTTTCAAACAAAGCATCAGGATAACCAATTTCTACTAACTTTCCATTGTTCATCACAAATATCCGATCAGCCATAAATTTTATAACGGATAAATCATGTGAAATGAACAAATAAGTAAACTTAAATTCTTTTTTTAAGTCATTCAATAAATTAAGCACCTGGGCCTGGACCGAAACATCCAATGCAGAAACAGATTCATCGCAGATGATGAACTGTGGATTGGTAGCCAGGGCTCGTGCAATACATATGCGTTGACGTTGTCCTCCAGAAAACTCATGAGGAAAACGATTGTAATGAGACGGGCTTAATCCAACTTTCTCCAACAACTCCGAAACGCGTTCTTTACGTGCGTTCTTGCCTTGTACAATATTATGGATTTTTAATGGTTCTGAAATCGCTTCACCTACTGTCTGCCTCGGATTGAGTGATGAATATGGATCCTGGAAGATGATTTGCATTTTTTTTCGCAATTGTCTGAGCGCTTTTCCTTTTAATTCAATTACGCTGTGACCATCAAAAATAATATTCCCAGATTTAGGATCGATTAGCCTTATAATGCTTCTGCCAAGGGTGGTTTTTCCGCATCCGGATTCGCCGACTAATCCAACTGTTTCTCCTGGATAAATTTCAAAACTAACATCATTTACAGCGACAATCTCCTCTTTTGACCATCCTAACAATCCTTTTTTTATTGGAAACGATGTGGTTAGATTATTTACCCTTAATATGGGTCCACCCTGAATTACATCAAGGCGTTTCTGAATGGTTTCTTTTTTAAGCTCTGCATTTAAAAGTAGCGCTTCTCCAATTGAAGTATAAGTATGTTTTTTTATGCCATCAATGTTTTCGCCATTTGACATAAAATCACTTACAGTTGGTAGTCTTCGCAATTTGATGTCTAATCTTGGCCGGCAGGCAAGCAATCCTTTTGTATAGGGATGTTCAGGGTGGTTAAAAATTTTGAATACATTGCCTTCTTCTACGATTTTGCCTTCATACATCACAATGATTCGGTCGGCCACTTCAGCAATCACACCAAGGTCGTGACTTATAAAGATTATGGATGTATCATGATTTTCGCGCAATCTTTCCATAAGGCGAAGGATATTTGCCTGAACGGTAACATCCAATGCGGTTGTTGGCTCATCGGCAATTAGAATAGAGGGATTGCATGACATTGCCATAGCGATCATCACACGCTGTTTCTGTCCCCCAGACAGCTCATGTGGATATGCATTAAAAATCTTTTCTGGCCTTGGGAGGTTAACTTCCTTAAATAATTCTATTGTTTTTCTTCGGGCATCTTCTTTCGTCATTTTCATATGAACTTGTAGTGCCTCCTCAACCTGATTACCGCAGGTATAAACTGGGTTGAGTGAACTCATTGGCTCCTGAAATATCATCCCTATTTCATTTCCCCTTATAGCCCTAAGCTTGTATTCAGGAAGTTTTAAAATATCTACTTTACCAAATTGCTTTGAGTTAAGGTAAATATTCCCCGCATTAATGTGTGCCGGCGGAGAATGGAGCAAATTCATTATAGATAAAGCAGTTACCGATTTTCCTGATCCTGACTCGCCTACAATCCCGACAGATTCACCTTTATGCAACTTAAAACTGATATGATCTACAGCCCTTGTTTCTTGCCCGTTATGCATGAAACTGACCTGTAAATTATCTACTTGCAGAATTGTGGTTAAATCGGATAATTTTTTCTCGCTCAAAGCTATAATTTAAAGATAGTTGATGAGTTGGTTGTCAATTTGTTGAAAGCCATTGAGTTTTAGAAATACCTGCGCAGTTACCATGACGTCACGCTGACAATATTTTGATATGCGTTCCAGGTTTTTTTCTTTATAATACACTTCATTGACCTGGCTTCCGTCTATATCATTTTTACTTGTTTCAATACCGAATAAAGTAGCCAATAATTCTAGTGAAGTAAAATTTTTTCGGTCACCAAATTTCCATAATTCCATTGTGTCAATATGATTGATTTCCCAGGGTTTTTTATCCCTAAAATCCATTGCCTCAGGGATCTCAATCCCATTTACCAGCATCCTCCGGCAAAGATATGGGAAGTCGAATTCTTTGCCGTTATGGGCGACCATTCGGAGCTGTTTTTCATCAAACTTAGTTTCAACAAGATTTTTGAATGCCAGAAGGGTTTCTTTTTCAGTATCGTGAGCAAATGATTTGATACGAAGTCCAATAGCATGGTCATCTTCTTTGGTAAAAACTCCAACCGAAATACAAATCACTTTTCCAAATTCGGCATATATCGCGCCTTTATCGAAATAGAGCCTCTCCGGTGAATATTCATCCGGATTTAGCATGTATGTAGTTTTTTTGTCCCACAATGCCTGCATTCGTTCATTCATTTCTGTGTATTCTTCACAAACAGATGCAGTCTCAATATCAATGACGAGGAAGTTTTTAAAAATTTTATCGAATTGTATTTTCATTTGCTTGATTGTTAATTTACCAATCATTCACATCGATACAAAATAGTGAATTTTATTTGATTAAAGTCGGAAAAGAATGTCTAGAAGCAAATCGGAAAGTGAAGCCAGGATAAACGCCCAAAAAATTGCACTTATCAACATATAAATAAAAACGCGTTTTCTTCTTCCACCAAGCGTGGTGACTAAAAGTGTTCCAATAACTGGAGAAAATAATACCGGAGTGAAAAATGAAACACCAAATTCTCCATAACCTCTCCAGATTTTTATTATTCTCCTGTTTCGGCTGGTAAATAATTTTTGTTTGTATCCATATTTTTTTCGAATCCAGTTCCTAAACCTTAGTCCAAAAAATGAAATAATTGTAACAGTTGTCATCATGCCAAATATGGTCATGAGTGCTGTAATAACCAGATTTAAGTCGTAGGCGGCACCAAAAGCAGGCCCCCCAATAAACTTAAACATGCTGATCAAATATACAACGATATATTTCATCAATTCAGAAAACATTTGCTAAACAACCACTGTGTAAACGTATATTGAATATACAACTAATAAGATAAATCCATCAACTCTTCCAACCTCTCTTCGCATGATCATTAGAGGTAAAATCATCAATGTAATGAGTAACATCCAAATGATATCTTTGTTCAAAATGTCTGCATTTACAGGGATGATTTGAATCATACTCGTTATTCCCAAAATGGAAAGTATATTGAAGATGTTTGATCCCATAAGGTTGCCGAGTGCCAGATCACTTTGCCCTTTGTATGAGGCTACACAGGCAGTAACCAATTCGGGTAAACTTGTCCCCAAAGCTACCACTGTAAGTCCAACTACCCTTTCTCCCACACCGAGACTTAATGCCAACTCTTTAGCGCTGCCTACAAACCAGTCACTTCCATAGTATAGTCCAACGCATCCAATAAATATAAAAGCCAGGTCTTTCCAAATTTGTTTTGAAGGGGCATCTGGTATAGTGTCCAGTTCTATGACTTTATTTTTTGCTTTTTCACTTTTTCTCGATTGCCGAATGATAAAAAAAAGATAAGCTAGAATACATACCATAAACATTGTCCCTTCCCAAAACTCAAGAAATCCATCCCTAACTGTGAGATAAAGTAAAATAGCCGAACCCATGGTCATTGGCCAATCGACCTGAATGCTATTGGATTGTACTTTAACAGGATTAATCACTGCAGTAAGTCCCAGAACGAGTGCAAGATTACAGATGTTAGAACCAACCACGTTTCCCATAGCAAGGTCAGGGCTCCCTGATAAGGCTGATTGAATAGATATGAAAAATTCAGGCGCTGAGGTGCCAAAAGCCACAATGGTAAGCCCAACCACCAATGGTGAAAGGTGCAAACGCAAAGCAATACTGGAAGCCCCTTTAACCAAATGGTCTCCACCTACAATGAGGACGATTAAGCCAATGATTAAAAGTACTATTGTTGTAGCCATAAATTAATGTCCAATCAGTTTTGGTAGTTAATAAGCGCTAAAAATGCAATTATTTTTAAAAAACTGAAATGTAGTGAAAAAAAATATTTACCTGTGGAAGTGATGGTTTTTAACTTTATTTAGATAGAAAAGGAGCGAAAGTACGCAATCCAATCTTCCCTTTTGCACATTTTATATAAATCTAAATTGTAACTCTCCCTATAAATTTCTATTGGCGAATTTAATTCATCATTTGCAATATTATGTTATGTATTAAATTATTTTCTTTGAGCGATCAATTTTGAAATGAGAATTCATAGAATATGAGTAAGCTATTAAAATCCTTGTGTGAGGTGCATAGCCCTTCCGGGGAAGAACAATTTATGATGCAATTCATTTTGTCTCACATCCAACAACATTCTGGTAAATGGAAAGTACAACCGCAACTATTCCATGGTGAGCAGTTCCAGGATTGCCTTGTGCTTGTATTTGGCAACCCCAGGATTGCAGCGTTTGCTCACATGGATACTACTGGATTTACTGTACGATATCAAAACCAACTTATTCCTATCGGAGGCCCCGAGGTGGATGGGGGAGAACAATTGATCGGTTTCGACTCATTAGGGGAGATTGAATGCATCCTGGAACTTAATGATGAAAATCAAGCACATTATCGCTTTGGCAGGGCAATTATGCCGGGTACTACACTGACTTATAAAAGTAATTTTGTTGATGACCAAAGCTACATTACCTCACCATATCTGGATGATAGGGTAGGGTTATACAATCTGCTTAAGATAGCCGAAACGTTAGAAAACGGAGCTTTGGTTTTCTCTTGTTGGGAGGAGCATGGAGGTGGTTCGGTACCATATCTTGTGAAATTTCTTTATGAAAAATATCAGATAAATAAAATGCTGATTTCTGACATTACGTGGGTTTCCGATGGTATTCATTTTGAAGAGGGAGTAGTCATATCATATCGTGATAAAAACATTCCGCGAAAATCATTTATTGAGCAGATCACACAATTAGCAGTAGCCAATCAAATACCATTTCAGGTAGAAGTCGAGGCACATGGATCGAGTGATGGAAGGGAGATTCAGTTAGCACCATACCCTATTGATTGGTGTTTCATTGGCCCACCGGTAGCACATGCACATAGCAACCATGAAGTGGTTGCAAAAATAGATCTTAAATCCATGGTTTCCTTTTATAAAGTATTAATGGAACAACTTTAGGTGTTGATTTTATAAATAGCATTTCAAATCCAAGGTATTTAGCTGTATATTTGCGATCCATCCTTATGGATATTTTTTTATATAGTTGAGTCATGCAAATTCGCGATAAACATTTCGATATTTTTATATCTGCAAAAAAAATCAAAAAACGGATACAGGATCTGGCTGTTCAAATTAATGCCGATTACGTTGATAAAAATCCTGTTTTTCTTTCCATTCTAAATGGCGCATTTATTTTTACTGCCGATATGTTTAGGGAAATCTCCATCCCGGCAGAAGTTTCTTTTATAAAATTGAAATCGTATAGAAAAATGGAGTCGAGCGGAAAGGTAAAAGAATTGATTGGACTGGAACATAATATTTTTGGCAGAAATATTATAATCGTTGAAGACATTGTTGATACGGGGAAAACGTTGAATCATATATTGCAGGAATTCGAAGCGTTGGGGGCTAAATCTATAGAAATCTTAACCCTACTGCATAAGCCCGAGGCAACAAAAAATCCAGTAAGTCTTAAATATGTCGGTTTTGAAATCCCTGATAAATTTGTGGTCGGATATGGTCTGGACTATGATGGATACGGTAGAAACTTAGCTGATCTATATAAAATAGTAGAATAATTTTTTAAACATACGAGCATGTTAAATATCGTTTTATTCGGACCGCCAGGAGCAGGGAAAGGAACTCAGAGCGAAAAAATAATAGAAAAGTACGATCTGAACCATATTTCTACAGGAGACTTATTTCGCAAACATATGGGGGAAGGTACAAGTTTAGGAAGGATGGCTCAGGAATATATTGATGAAGGCAATCTTGTTCCGGATGAGTTGGTAATCAAAATGGTAGAAGTAAAAATCAAATCACACCACAGCCCCAAAGGGTTTATTTTCGATGGCTTTCCACGAACAGTGGCCCAGGCAATTGCCTTAGATGCCATGCTTAAAAAACAAGGGTTATCCATTACTACGATGTTGGCGCTTGAAGTTGAAGATGAAGAACTTAGGAGCCGAATTCGGTTGAGGGGTAAAACTTCGGGTAGGGCTGATGACCAAAATGATGAACGGATAAATAATAGAATTGAAACCTATAAACGCGAAACATTGCCCGTTGCCGATTATTACACCGCTCAATCGAAATACCATGGAATTAATGGGACAGGAAGTATTGATCAAATATTTAACGATATTTGCATGGTCATTGACCTAAAAAAATAATACTGATTTGTCTTCCATAAACTTTATTGATTACGTAAAATTTTGTTCCCGTTCCGGATCAGGAGGCGCGGGGTCTGCCCATTTTAGAAGAGAGAAATTTGTTCCAAAAGGAGGGCCTGATGGTGGAGATGGAGGTCGCGGTGGCCACATCATCCTAAGAGGAAATCAGCAACTGTGGACGTTATTGCATTTAAAATATAAAAAGCATGTAATTGCCTCAAATGGCAAGCCTGGAGAAGGAGGGCGTAGATCCGGGTTGGATGGGAATGATGTTTATTTGGAAGTACCACTTGGAACCATCGCTAAAAATGCAGAAACAAATGAACGATTGGTTGAAATAACCGAAGAAGGACAGGAGATTATTTTGACACGCGGTGGAAAAGGAGGATTGGGTAACGATCATTTTAAAACGCCAACAAATCAAACCCCTCGGTACGCTCAACCCGGAGAGGCTGGGATTGAAGAATGGATAATTCTTGAACTAAAAGTACTTGCAGATGTAGGTTTGGTCGGCTTTCCTAATGCGGGAAAATCAACATTATTATCTGTAATTTCAGCTGCGAAACCTGAAATTGCAGATTACCCTTTTACGACCATTGTCCCAAACCTGGGAGTTGTGAGTTATCGAGATTTTAGGTCTTTCATTGTTGCAGATATTCCCGGGCTCATCGAGGGCGCTGCTGAAGGAAAAGGTTTAGGGCATAGGTTTTTGAGACATATTGAGCGAAATTCCATTCTACTTTTCATGATCGCTGCAGATTCTAGAGATATCAAAAAAGATTTTGCCATTCTTTTGGAAGAGCTGAGAAAATACAATCCGGAATTATTAGATAAAAAAAGAATTTTGGCCATCACCAAAGCTGATTTGTTAGATGAAGAGTTGAAGAAAGAAATGAAAAAGGAACTACCAGACGGCATAGAGATTGTCTTTATTTCTTCCATAACCCAGTATGGCATAGATGAATTAAAAGATGTGCTTTGGCGGGCTATAGACCAATAATGGTGTCATTATGTCATATAAAATCAATTTGGCAAAGTGATTGTTGATTGAGAAGTCTCAAAATTTGTTAAAAAAATGTCAAAAGATATAGAGAAGGAAATTATAGAAAATTCAGAAAACGCTGGAATGGAAGAGGGTGAAAATGTGGTTTTAGAGAAAGAGACTGGAGAAACTCCTGAGATGAAAGCCAATGAAGATACTTCAAATGAAGCTATAAATGAGACCAAATCAAAAGAAATAGAAAAACTGAATGAAGAGGTTCAGGAGGCAAAAGACAAATATTTGAGGTTGTATTCAGAATTTGAAAATTTCAGGCGCAGAACAGCCAAGGAAAGACTCGATTTAATAAAAACTGCCAATCAGGACTTAATGACTGCTTTGTTGCCAGTGATTGATGATTTTGAAAGAG
>JAHEMV010000651.1 GCA_024643455.1 Cytophagales bacterium | reverse complement strand
ATCCGTTTCTTCCGATTTGCCACCCGGAAAACCTACCTGTGCACTATGTGCTCCATTGTAGGTTGGCCTTTGGATTAATGGAAATTTTATCGTCCCAGCTTCATCTTTATAAAAGAGAATTAAAACGGCACTTTTTACTGCCGAGACGGAATGTGTTGGGAAAACTAACTTATCATCCCGGGCTGTAGGCATCATGATGTTATGAGCTATTTCGCCTGGTAGATCATTCGATAATTCGACCTTTAACTTTTCCTTTAACTCCTCAAACATAATAACAATAATACCCTGCGGCAAAAATAGTAAAGATATTCCAAGGGCAAAGTTTTCATTTATGTATTATATTCGTATTAAATATCTGCCAACACCATGTTTGATGACAAAAAAATAATCCTTGCATCAAGATCTCCTAGAAGACAAATGATCCTCACTGAGGCTGGAATTGACTTTATTGTAAAACCAGTTGATGTACTGGAATCGTATCGCAACAACATTCCAATTGATGAAGTAGCGAGATATATCGCTGAAAAAAAAACCAAGCAATTCCCATACCTGAGAGAGAAAGAAATTGTAATTGCTGCAGATACAACTGTTATTGTCGACGAAGTGATACTGGGTAAACCGGCCGATTATGAAGAGGCGGCGCAAATGTTACACTTATTATCTGGTAAAACACATCATGTGACTACCGGAGTTTGCATTAAAGATCGACATCAGTTGGTTTCATTTTCTGATACTACGCTTGTAGAATTTAAGGAGCTCACCGATAAGGAAATCGATTATTATATTACCAATTTTGAGCCTTACGACAAGGCTGGCGGATACGGTATTCAGGAATGGATTGGTATGATTGGAGTCATAAGGATCGAGGGATCGTATTTCACAGTAATGGGATTACCCGTTCATAAAGTCTACCAAGCCTTGTTAAATTTTTAATCTTTCTCCTTCGTGGCAATGCCTATTTTATTGAATCTACAGGTCCTAAAATTGAGATAATATCCTGCTTGAGCTGATGCCGCGATCTAGGATTGTAAATTGATTTTTTACTTTAAAAAATATCCTTATACGAAGGTTTTTATTCTAAATTTCTATTTACCAAAACCTCATATTCTCCCGAAGTGCTTCGTTCAAAGTTATATTTGTATAAAGCATTATTAAGCACTTGGGTACATCCTGGCGCTTTATGCTCATGAAGTTCAATAAAGAGTAATTTTGTTTTTGGAAGCCAATATTCATAATCATTTTCAAAAACAGATTTTTCACTCCCTTCTATGTCCATCTTTAGGATATCAATTCTATCCCACTTTTTTATTTTCATAATATCAGCAATGGTAATTGCTGAAAGACCATCGATATTTTCCCTCGCTTCATATCCACTTTGACCACGTCCGTTATCTATAATTTTTACTTTTTTATTATCTCCTCGAACCGCCCCCATGATAACATCAACATAAGAAAAATGCTGCAGGTTTTTTCTAAACATATTTCCGTTTGATTCATCTGGTTCTACTCCAATGATGTGAGCATCGGGAAATCGATTTTTAAAATATAATGAGGACATTCCGATGTTAGCTCCAAGGTCTAATATTGTTTCAACATTCAAAGTGTCTAAAATTGGCACATTCAAATCCTGTTTGAGAAAAATCTGTTTGAAAACACAATTATCAGTAGAACCAGGTCGAAGATAGACCTCATGCAGTAGTTTACTTGTTTTAATAGAATCGATTTGAAAGTTTTTTAATTTGAGGTACAAGCTCAACCCTTCGACCAACCCATAATGCCTTAAGCTTCCAATAAAATTGTCCATGATTCGGGCAAATAAAATACATATTTCTCAAAATATTCAGGATGAAAGAAGATATTTTATATTTTTTATAACAATCCTGCCCAAAATTTCTCCTTTTCTTTACACTAGCCAAATCCCGGTTTACAATCAAAATGTTAGTATGGACATCGTATTTCAGAATATTTTGTGTGAAAAAAAATAGGATAGAAGTATTTGTTTCAAAGATCGGTAAAGAACGATTTCAGATTCCACTCTTGTAGATTTCAAGATGCTTGAAGACAAAGAAATCGATTATTATATTTCCAATTTTTAAACCAATTGACAAGGTGGTAGCTAAGGTTTATAGGGATGAATTGATTTAATTGTTGCCACAAGGATATAGTGATTCTATTTCACAAGAATAGGATTGCCAATTTTCATAAAGTCTATGAAAAATTATTAAAATTTTGATGCCGATAAAACCGACTTTCCCGGGATTTATGATCAGAAACTTTATTTATTTGTTAGCAACGATTCCATCGCATAAAGGATTTCATCATTTTGGATATTCCCAAGGCAGCGGTTGTCTCCAAATTTACAATGTTCCGATTGGCATGGAACGCATTCCAAATCCTCAAGTCGCAATGCTTCAGAAATAGATTGATCATACGGTTTTGCCCGATGAGGATGCGCAGCACCAAAAAGAACTACTGTAGGCGTGCCAACAGCATTAGCGATATGGGCATTGCCTGAGTCAGCAGTAATCATGCATGATGCCTTACTTATAATCAATGCCAGTTCCCTGAGATTTGTTTTCCCTGCAAGGTCAATTACATTTTGATTGTGCTCAAATGCTTTTTTTACTTCCGCAATATATTCTACTTCATTTGGAGCTCCAGTCAAAATAACTTCTAAAGCTTGTTTTTTCAGAATCGAATCAATAATACTTATTGCCTTTTCA
>JAHEMV010000153.1 GCA_024643455.1 Cytophagales bacterium | reverse complement strand
AAGACAGTAACTGCATTGCCTCAGACTCAAATCGTGCTTTGTGAGCCATTTATATTACCAGTAGGCTGGGTAAATAAAGACCTCGAGAATTGGCAAAATATGATTTTAAGGGCACAGAAGATTGTAAAAAAGTTGGCCTTAAATTATGATGCTGTATTTGTTGAATTACAGAAACCATTTTTGGATGCGTGTAAAAAAGCTCCGGCAGATTATTGGATTTGGGATGGCATTCATCCAATGCCAGCAGGACATGAATTGATTGCCCGGCAATGGATAAATGAAGTTTCAAAAAAATTGACTTTTATGAATTAAATAGAAATCCATGAAGATATTTTTTCAATTTCAATTAAAATATAAGGTAGGTTTAGTACTTTTTTACTTATTGCTGGGTTGCAGTGCTAAAAAGACTCCCGAAAGTTTCATTGTGAAAAGTAACTCTATTTCCATTTCAGGAGAGCTTAAGAAATTAATTGATATCAGTAGTCTGCCTGTTTATGAGAGCGGGACAAAAAGTTTTCAGGTTTCTTCCTACGATACCACTGGCGGAAATGATGATGGATTCAATGGAAAGTATTCCTTTTTGTCACGGAATAGCGATAGTACGTTGGTCGTATTTGATGCCAAAGGTCCTGGTGTCATCAATAGGTTCTGGACACCCACACCAACTGAAGATACTCTTGATTTTTATATTGATAGTGATGACCAAATC
The DNA here is from genome assembly GCA_024643455.1 of Cytophagales bacterium. Classification (GTDB taxonomy): domain Bacteria; phylum Bacteroidota; class Bacteroidia; order Cytophagales; family Cyclobacteriaceae; genus JAAUQL01. Next base: position 9,348 of record JAHEMV010000153.1, on the reverse strand, counting down.
ACGTTTTCTATCCAATACCTTGATCTTTTTTCTGGTAAAGTTTACCCTTTTGTTGACCCACTATGTGGCAATCAGATCGGGGGGTATTTTTGCTATTTCCCCATTCCTTTTAAGCAAAGTTGTAAAATTGTCAGCCGTGGTAAAAAAATGCAATTCCATCAAATTCAATATAAATTATTTCCGGAAACCACCGAGGTGAGTTCATTTTCGCCAGAATTGAGTGAAGATGAAAGGGATGAATTGGAACGTTTAAAAATGAGCTGGAATAATCCTTTGAAGGAAATTTCAAATTTTTATAAAAGTGCAGATCTGTTGCATGAATCAAAATCAGTGTTGCTGATGCCTGGAGAAAGCGCTACAATTTTCAATGTGAATCGGGGAGGACGGATTGTTGGCATTGAGTTGAGTCCATCAACATTATTTGAAGGGATAGAAAAACTGGTCGATATAAAAATCACCTGGGATGATGAAGAGCATGCTGCGATAAATTTACCAGTTCATGATTTTTTCGGGTTTGCTTTTGGCAATCCGTCCATGCAGAGCCTTCTGGTTGGTAGCCAGGGAAATAAAAATTATTGCTATTTCCCCATGCCGTTTGATCGAAGCGCTGAAATCGAATTAGTTTATCGTGAAAATGGTGAGAACAATCCTCCGCTAAATGTTGACTATTCCATTTATTATTCTGAACAAGCTCGGAATATGGAAATGGAGGGGAAATTCTATGCGGAATGGAATCGGGATATAAATCCTAAGAAAGGTGAACCTCACTATTTTCTTGACCGGCAAGGAAAAGGTCATTATGTGGGAACTATACTTCAGGCACAGGGCTTAAAAGCAGGGATGACCTTATTTTTTGAAGGTGACGACATTACCCTTGTGGATGGAGAACAAATCATTCATGGAACTGGTTCTGAGGATTATTTTAATGGAGGATGGTATGCTTTTATTGACACATGGGATACAAAAGTAAGCTTGCCAATTCATGGATCTCTGGACTATTCTTTACCTATGTGTCGCACTGGAGGGTATCGGCTATTGCTTACCGACAAGATTCCGTTTACGCAACATATCACGCAATCAATCGAGCATGGTCCGGTTGGTAATGCATTTCCAGTGGATTATACATCAGTCGCTTTTTATTATAGTGATACACCAGTCAATAGATCCACCATACCAACAAATGAGTTGTCAAAGGTATTCCTCCCGGATACGTTGATTATTTTTCCTCAGTTAATGTCATACGATGTCTGGGATCAAATTGCTTTTGAATCCGGATGGATGCACAATACCGGAGGCCTCAGTTATATATATTCGGTGAAGGATGAATCAAGGTTAAGGATATCTTTAGAAGATATTCCATATGACACCTATCAATTGTTTCTTGATGTGACAAATTTTGAAAAGGGATGTGTATTTTCAATTTGGCAAAGGCAAACACAACTTTCCGATTGGATTGATACGTATGCGGGAAATGAAACAAGAAACGAAAATAGGTTTGTTTGTGACCTTGATATCAGGGATTTTAAAAATACGCTTACGTTTAGGTTTAAAACCCAGCAGAAGCGTGATAAACTTTTTCTGGATCGAATGATTTTAATCAAAAAAGGAAGTTAATAAAATTGAATAAAAAAACATGGATGTACCAGAAGCACAACCCAACAATCCGTTGCATGGATTGAAGCTAGAGGAAATATTGGAATTCCTGGTAGCCGAATATGGTTGGGAAGAATTGGGTGAAAGGATCAATATCCGATGCTTCAATTTTGATCCCTCCATTAAATCCAGTTTGACTTTCCTGAGAAAAACCCCGTGGGCCAGGGAAAAAGTTGAACAGTTGTTTATTCGGTCCACGAAGAAATAAATCCGGAAATTTCAATTAGCAGATTAGCGGCTGGGTATTAAATCATTTTTCAAACAGCAAACTCTATCACAACAGACGTTCCTATTTCAGCCTGAGATTTAATGTCCAGACGGGCTTTTAATAGATCCACTCTGTGTTTGATGTTCGTCCATCCGATTCCTGTTGTTTTACTAAGGCTGCTTGCATCAAATCCTTTTCCGTCATCTTCAACAGATAAGGTGAAAAAACTCTCATTTTTTGTTACCTGCACCAAGGCTGTTTTTGCCCCGGAATGCTTTATGATATTGTTGACCAACTCCTGAACAATTCTGTAAATTGAAATGGTTATAGATTGTTCAATTGCTGCATGCTCCAATCCGACCGATTGAAACTTTATTTGTAAAGCCCCGCTTTTGTTTATGTCAATGCAAAAATCTTTTAATGCACTATTCAACCCAAACTTCATGAGCGATTCTGGCATGAGGTTGTGGGATACACGCCTCATTTCCTGGATTGAGGAGTCAAGCATGTTTATGCTTTGATCGAATGACTTTTGGTTGTCCGGTGTCATGATCAAATTATTTTTAATGGCATTAAAGGAGTATTTTATTCCGGATAGCATTCCTCCCAATCCATCGTGAAGATCTTTAGCCAGTCGTGTCCGTTCCTGTTCTTCACCTCGAAGTACTGCTTCAGTAGCCATTAATTGTTTTTCTGTTTCCAATGAATCGATACGATGGATTTGCAACTTTTGTCTGTGTCTGAAATTTCGGTAAAGTAGTATGCCAAGTAGTAAAATCATGATAAATGCAGCCAAGAAAAAGTAGTTCATTGTATTTTGATGATGTAATTCTATTTGTTGAACCCGAATCAGATCATTCTTTTTTTCTGATTCATATTTTTCCTGTAATTCACTTGTCTTGCTGAGAACTTCCGTATTTATCCCGGCATTGGTAAGCGAATCAGTCTTGGATTTTGCCCACATCGAGGTTTTATAATCCCCATCTTTCGCAGCAATATAGGAGAGCACGGTATAGCAGTTTTTCAATTCATCATACAGCGAATCGGTTTCTGCAATTTCCAGTGCATCGCTGATATATTTTCTGGCAAGGTCCTGATCATTATTAAAATAAAAGGCGTAAGCCATATAAACGGTAGAAATTGCTAACATCTGTCTGCTTTGAAGCTCATTGGATAATGCATAAGACTTTTTGGCTATGTCTAGCAACGCAGCAAAGTCATACGTATTGGCAAACAGGTTTGCCATATGTGCGTAAATCCCGGCTTCAGCATATTTGTCATTAAGTTTTATGGATTCATCAACAGCTTTCTTGTAGAAATATAGCGCACTATCCGGTTTATTTATTTGATTATAACTATCTCCCAAGGAAGCCATAATTCTATTGAGATAAGCATTCCCTCCATAGTTTTGCTGAGCTTCAAGTGAAAGTTGGCAATATTCGATGCATTTGTGGTACTGAGTAAGACTGAAGTAAGCATTTCCGATGTTATGGTACATTGAAGAAAGTTTTTTATACTCTTTTCTTTGTTCAATCAAGGTGAGTGCTTGAAGGCAGTAGTCCAGTTGTTTGTCATATTTGCCTAGATATTGATTGATTATTCCTGTGTTAGCCAGGATGTTAATCATATAGCTCGTATCTTTTAACGCAACAGCAATTTCCAGGGCTTCTTCTCCTTGTTGTGTAGCGAGTTTATAGTCTCCAATAGTAAAGGAAATAATACAGCTCTTTACATAATATTTGTATAAACCCTTTTTGAAATTTAATTTTTCAGACAATTCTTTTGCCTTTTCAAGGTAATGAAGTGCCGAGTCCTGATTATTCCTTTCATATGAGTCAGCAATTTGAAGCAATAAAAGTACTTTGCTTGTATCCTCTTGCGAAGCCTGTATGACTTGCAGCAGGCTGTCTTTATTTACCTGGCAAAATAAATTTGATGAGAGTAAAAGGGTTAGCAATAGGTTAAGGAGAAAACTTCTCATAAGTCACAAAGATGTACCGCACTAATTTATCAATTAAATGGAGCTTTAAATGACAGGAAGTAATATTTTATATATGGATTTTTTTGAAATATCCTGTTTTTAAGGGATTGATTATCTGATTGGCCCTGTTCAATTTTACAATATGATTAAATTAAAACACTCGACATGAAAAAATCCTTAATTCTTGTGACTATTTTACAATTTATGGTGATTACTTCTTTTTCAGTAATGTGCTTATTTAGTTGTGGAGGATCCGAATCCACCAAAAAATCCACCACCGATATTGAAGTATCTGAAGAAAATACAACATTGATCGCCGATGGTGGACGTGTTAGGTTTGATAATAACACAGAACTTCAATCCAGTATTCAGGGATTAAGTGTAAAGGATATTTACATCGTGGATGATAAGGAAAGGAAAATAACCGGCAGCGAAATTGCACTCAATTCCAGTTTTTTCGTCGTATATGAAGGAGTTAAAAATTTTACCCTTAAAGATGGCAAAGCGTTTCCGGAACTAAATGTTCAGGTAATTGATCCCAACCAAAACTTGGTGATTGGTGGAACGGATGTGTTAGCAACCGATTCGGGACTAAGTGAGGAGGAGACTTCCGTTATACGTGCTCTAATTTCCATAGCCGAACCGATGCAACCCGGTAAATACATTTGTTCAATCCAGGTGATGGATAAAAACAATACCGAAAGTTTTATTATGTCAACATGGTCTTTTGATGTAAAGTAAAATAACCTCTGTCAATTCGGCTATGGTTAATTAGTAAAATATAAACACCATCATTTGCCACTTCTGAAAAGGTCGGTAATTAGGGACAACCTAAATGTCGATCTTCTTCATGCCTTTGCATATCAAACCATCCAGGTCATAAATTTTTGTAATCTATTGTCTCTCCCCTTTTTCCATGATTTTATTCAAATCCGTAAATATCCTGTTTTTTAGGGATTGATGGAAATTTATATTAGACTGACCTTTACCATCATAACTTATTTAATAACCGACCATGAAAAAATACTTATTACTGTTTGAGCTAATATTCGTGAGTTACGCAGTGGGAGTAGCCCAGACAAAAGGAAAGCAAAAAGAGGAAGCCCCAACACAACAGGAAATACAGGAGATGCAGGACATGATGAAGGAAATGCAGAACCAGATGGATGATCTGAGTGAGGAAGATAAAAAGGAGATGGAAGAAATGGGTATTAAAATGCCGGATCTGAATGGGCTACAAAATACAATCTCCGGCGTTAGCGATGCCGACTTGAAAAAAGCCTATGATAATGAAAACAGGATAGTGCCTGAAAAAGATGCTGTAAGAATTAAGGCCGCGCTGGCAACAACACTTTCCAATGCCGGGATGAGCACTTACATCAATCAAACACACCAGGAAGTGCTGCAACGATTTTCCCCAACCACCAAAGCAAAAGGCGAAGAAATTTATCAGCAAATAAAAAGCTTAGATAAATCTGCAGCAAATACTGCCGTGGGATTATGGATTGATGGCAAGCCTACGCTCGCATTATATGTTATGGGTGAAGTCTGCAAACAAGATCCAACAAACGCCATCAACCTGAACAATTACGCATCATTTTTAACCTCTTGTGGCGCAGAACAAAAAGCGTTGCCTATTTTAAATAACCTCAATAAGCGCTATCCCAAAAACAGCAGCATTCTCAATAACATCGCGCAGGCATGGCTGGGGCTTGGAGATTTACCAAGAGCTGAAAGTTATGCGGACAGCACCATTCGTATTTATGCGTATCATCCCCAGGCAAACCTGGCCAAATGTTTAATTGAAGAAAGCAAGGGAAATATTCCTGCAGCTATTGCTGCGGCAAAGAAAAGTATCAGCAAAGCTTATAGTAATGAAAAAGAGAGCAGATTGCGAAAATTGGGGTATGAACTAAAAAGCGATGACTTAAACTGGGATAGACCCATGCCTCAGGATCCTATGGGTTTAGACAAATTTACCTGGCCGGCTTTTCCGTTGGATGTTGAAGATAACAAGGTTTTGGAAAATGAATGGAAAGATTTTAAGAATGAATGTCAGGAAAAGATAAATGAGTTAGAGATAAAACAACAATCATTGGAGGAAGCCTGGATGGTGGCAAACGAATTCCGCGCTAAACAGATTTTAAGTGCAGGGCAGAACGGTCAAAATTTTCAATTGATACCCGGTTATGCTGCAAAAGCCATAAATAAATTAGGGCCCAGCGTAAACGACATAAATGGTAATATGTCATTTGTATTTTCAAATGCACTAGAGCCGGTAATAAAGGCATTGCGCAATGTGGATGGGTACAATGAAATACTTAGTCAAAAGCAAGCGGAATTGGATAAAAAATATGAAGATTTGATCGGAGAAGGGAAGTCAAATCCTTTCGAAGCAATTTGTAAAGATGAAAACGCCATTCGTAACGAATTTTTAAGTTCAGCTAACGGTGGACTACAAAGTGCCTATAAGGGCTATTTGGATTATGCAAGTCGCAGGAGTAGCGATCTTTTATATTATTATCAATATACAATGTGGCCGGAACAATTTGAACTGGCAAAAGTATTCGCACAATTAGCCTGGCTAACACAGATAAAAGATCAACGGGTGTTTTTTCAAGATAAAAGTAGTTGGTGTGATGCTATCCCCAAGAAGAAAAAGCCCGGCCAACTACAAAATTTTGATGATGTGCATTGCGACTACGTGAGTACGATGGACCTCGGTGTGTATAAAATCACATCCTCCTGCAGCAATTTGATTGGCGAATTTGATTTTAGTGGGGTGAAAATCAATTTGCAGGATAATGTGGAAACCGGCCGGTATTCCGGTTCGGCAATGGTGGGCGTGAGTAAAGGCTTTGATGGACCAGCGCGCACCGAAGTAGAAGGATCAATTGCAGGTTTGGTTGAGTGGGACAATACTGGTATTACGGATGTAGGTGCAATTGTAGGAGTTGAAGCAAAAGCTGGTGGTCAAACCATTGCGGGTACAGATGTTAAAATTACGGTTAATACCGGCGTTAGTAAATCTGGTTATACAATTTTACAGGACATTGGAAAATAAGAAATCTTTTAAATCAACGATTATGAAAAAATATAGCATTGCTTTAATATACATGACCATGCTGGTGCTTACCTCTTTAGCACAAGGGAAGTTATCCACGGAGTGTTCGGCGGAAAAATTGAGCCAAATTCCCGGCACCTGGAAAGCCGGACAGCAGGGTTCAATCGCCAATGTTACTGCTGTAGATTTAGTAAAGGAAAAAGCGGTACTTGCCGGTATTCATACCATGATTTCATCAAATTATAGTCCGATGGGATGCCAGATCGCTTACAGTTCAGTATATAGCAAAAATCCAGGGGATGGGGAAATTTATATTGCGGATCCATACCATTTTGCCATGTATATCCTACGGTATTTATGTGATGCTAATAGTGCGGATAAGTCGAAGTACTACGTGGACATTTCAACTCCGACAACAGTAAATATTGTTGCTAATGCGATATTTTTTATGAATGCCCTCTATGCTGCTAATATTCCGGATGATGATTTCAGGGGATATCTGAAACTTGAAAATAGACCAGAAAAAAAGGATGGAGTCTATTTTATGGGTAAAGTAAAAGAAAGTTACAACGAAGATATATATGAGTATAGATGGTTGATTACGTACAGTGATGCGCTGCCATTTACGTACATGAATCGCAAAGAGTATCTTCTGCTACAAAGAACGCGACTTGAAAAATCTTTAAAAGACAGTCCGAGTGATAAGGAATATTTACAGCAATACTTCAACAATATTAGCGAATACTTAAAGATGCCGGAAAGCGAATTGAGTCAGGATGCAATTTGTATGTGGAATGATGAAGAACGGTTTGAACGGTTTGTGGACGAAGGCACCCGTGGATCCTTTATCGCCGTAAAGCCTAATCTTGCATACTACAAAAAAAACCTTCCGATGTCTTCTCCTCAATTCTTTACTGTTGTTTACAAGGTAAGTGAAGGTGACCCTGTATTCGATGCAAATATAGCAGCAATAAAAGATGCCGTTGATTTTGGCAAACTCCGGGATATGTTAGGGAAATAAAGGTCTAAAATTCAGTCCAAAGTAAAGTATTGATGTTCAGAAACCGCTTTAGGAAACATGAAAAAAATATTCCTCATTTTATCATATTATTTTTTAGTAACAAGTGCTATTGCCCAAATTGAAACCTTTGATATCACCACTTTTACGCCTCCAACAACTTGGGTAAAAGAAATAAAAGAAGGTTCATATATAAGCTTTACCACCACCGATAATCAAAAAAATAGTTATTGCCGAATATGTGTGTATGCAAGTACAGATAGTAAAGGCAACATCGATAATGATTTTGAAAGTGAGTGGGAAGAACTGGTTGCAAAAAAATACCAGATTGATGACGAGGTTCAAATATCTACGGTACAGCAAGCAAGTGACTGGAATGTTATGATGGGAGTTGCAACATTTACTTTTAACAATAACCTTAATACGGTGATACTTACCACGGGTAGCGGATTTACTAAAATGACAAGTATTCTAATCCTTTATAACAATAATGATTATGAGTCTGCAATAGTAAATTTTATTTCGTCAATAAATTATAACAAACCAGAAAGCATTTCTTCCTTAGTACCCGAAAATAACAATACGCCTCTCCCGATAATAGGCAGATGGGCACGTAGCACAGGGACAAGTTATTCTCAGAATGGCAATATGAATACTGCTTACGTTAAAAGTATATATGATTTCAACAGTAACAACACGTACACTTTTATACAGCGCACCTGGAAACTGGGGGCTAAATTTATTTTCATAGTAAAGGAATCTGGTGCCATAAAAATAAGTGACGGTCAAATCACTATTTTACCAGAGAGAAGCAGTATTGAAAGCTGGGAAAATAATGATGGTATTTTGGGCAATTTAATGGCTACGGAAAAAAGGCCGCTCGAAGAAATCACCTACCAATATACCTTTAGCTATGACGATTTAATGAAAGAATGGAATTTAGTATTGCAGGCCGACGAAGAAACTTTGAGGGATGGAAAATTTGCTGGCATTTCCCCCTACCCAAACGGATGGTTTTTAACCAAGCGATTTTCTGATTATGATTTAACAGCTCCAAAAATATTTTAAATAGATCGTTAACATTTTATCTATGAAACGCGCATGTCAATAATTTGTCACACAGATGAATGATTATTGGTGGCGAACTTTTAGCTCACGAACACTTGTGAAAATAAGCCCTTGATGTCGCATACTTTGACACATAACCACTAAAAAAATATCAAAAAGTATTTGTTATCCATGGTAAAATATCCTGTTTTTAGGGGATTGCTGAACATCATTTATAGCTTGACTTTTACGGACATATTTAACACTATGTCCATGAAAAATATTCTGTTTCTAATAAGCTTCATCCTTATTAACTATTCAATATTCGCTCAGAAAAATGATGCGGTCCCTTCTGCCAAAGAAATTCAGGATATGAT
>JAHEMV010000650.1 GCA_024643455.1 Cytophagales bacterium | reverse complement strand
GTTTATTTATATCAATCATTTCAAACTCATCGATTCCTCGGTCATTCAGCTTATTACCATCCCAGGATTTGTTCTCTTTGACTGGAAAAGTAAGACTAACAATTGGAATATTGTTTTCAACTCTGACAGCATACTGGTCATATTTCCTTGCTGTCCAGATAGAATCGACTACCCAGAAATCATCATCATTATTTTTCTTTTCCCGTTCAATTTTATACAAAATACCTGATTCAAGATTTTGAAATGAATCAACCACCGTTTCCTTAAGCAAATAGGAAAAAACGACGCTATCTACATAGGAAACATATCGCGTGCCATTCACCTGGTATAATTGATACATTCCTACTTTTAAAGGAAAATAATTCGTCCCGAGTCCCTCAAGATTTACTTCCTTCGTCTCTGAACATTGCCAAAGTATAGCAAGCATTAAAATAAAAGATATGTGTAATAATCCTCTTTTAAGCATGTTGTCTAAAACTTGATAAGATCCATCCACCACCGATGATATCATCACCTTCATAAAATACAGCAGCTTGCCCCGGCGCTATGGCATTTACTCCATTTCCAAAGAATACTTTCATCGTATCTCCTGTTTGTTCGATTACGGCGGGATGTCCCGAATCATTGTACCTCACCTTGGTAACGGTTTCCATTCTTTCTGAAATCAATGGATATTTACCCATAATCAATTTATTGACATACATACCATCTCTTGCCAATTCATCAAAAGATCCAAGCACTACTCGATTCTTATCTTTCTGTATTTCAGTGACATATACTGGATAACCTAAAGCGATTCCAAGTCCCTTTCTTTGACCTATGGTATAAAATGGATACCCTTCATGCGTACCAACTACTTCTCCATCTTCAAGCACAAATTCTCCACCCTGAACCTGCTCTTCCAATCCGGAAACTCTTCTTTTTAGAAAGCCCCGATAATCATTGTCTGGGACAAAACAAATCTCATATGATTCTGATTTTGTCACCAATTCTGTAAAACCACGATCTTTGGCCATATCATAAATTTGCTTTTTGGTAAGATCGCCCAGAGGAAAAATGGTTCTGCTGAGACTTTGTTGTGAAACACCCCAAAGTGCATAGGATTGATCCTTTAATATATCTATCCCTCTCGAAATAATATAGCGCCCATTTTCATTACGAATTCGGGCATAATGGCCTGTGGCAATATATTCACAGCCCAATTTATCAGCACGTTTTAACAAAGCATCCCATTTGATGTGTGTGTTGCACAATACACAAGGATTGGGAGTTCGACCGGCAATATATTCATCGGTAAAATAATCAATGACATAATCGCCAAACTCACTTCGAATATCAAGTATATAGTGTGGAAAACCCAGGCTTACGGCAATATTCCTGGCATCGTTGATCGAATCTAGACTACAACATCCAGTCTCTTTTTTTGAAGCTCCCGAAGAAGCATAATCCCATGTTTTCATGGTCATGCCAATCACTTCATATCCCTGCTCATGAAGAAGAACAGCAGCAAGCGAACTATCTATGCCTCCGCTCATGGCAACTAACACTCTTCCTTTTTTACTCATTAGTTCCTTTTTTTCATCAGGTTCAAAGCCTGACTTTTAAGATAATATTTCATTCAACTATACGCTGAAAAATAAATAACTGCAAAAATACCTGTAATTGTTTGAATTGAGATTATAATTAAAGAAAATTCTTCGATTCAAGGAAAGCTCCTAATAAACGATCGTGTGGAATTAACTTCCGAAATCTCATTCTTTAATTTTCAGTCTTAAATTCTTTGCTGATTCTTTACGGGAAATCAGCATGGGTAAAGCAACACCAAAAGCTAAGGACATTAAAATAAAAGTGACTTTCAGCCCATTATTCAATGTTTCAGATAAAATTTGGGTGTAATCATCTCCGACGCGATCACCAGCAAGTTTCATTAAACCGAGCATCATTCGATATGCAAATACGCCAGGCACCATTGGTATGACCGAAGGTATTGCAAAAATCATAGGTGGAGAATGTTTGTTATGTGCGGCATAAATGCTCAAAAAACCAATGAGCGTCGCTCCACCAAAAGATCCCATAATAATACCTAGTCCAAAATGAACGAATATCAATTTTGTTATACCACCTACAGCACCTAAAATCCAGATTGTCTTTAATGTGCGCACAGGTACATTAAATAATATCGCAAATCCAAGTGCTGCTAAACCAAACCAAACTCCATTTTCAAGAAATGCTATCCAATTCATATTTTATAAAGGAAATAGTTGCATTGCCATTAACAAACCTAAGGCGATTGCAAAAGAAATTATTAATCCATTGAGACTGCGTACAATTCCATTCATGATATTTCCATCAATTAGGTCAGAAAACGAATTGATAAGTGGTACTCCCGGGATTAAAAACAATACCGATGTGGCGAGCGCATGTTGTGAAATGTTTTCAAAACGCACAAAAATTATTGCGAATAATGATGCTGTAAAAGATGCAAAAAAAACACATAGATATGGATTAAAGTCCCTCTTTGTTGTTTCCTGCTTTATGAATAAACCAGCGAATGTCGCTCCAAAAGCCACTAACATATCCATCCAGTTTCCATCGACTAAGCGACAAAATGAAGCCCCGGCCAAAGAAACCATAAACAAAATTATAAATCGATTATACTGAGGCAATGCAATGAGCCTTTCCAACTCTACATTGATTTGTTCAATTGACCAATCTTCTTCGATAACCCTCCAGCTCATTCT
>JAHEMV010000649.1 GCA_024643455.1 Cytophagales bacterium | reverse complement strand
TTCAGGCACATGAATGGGGAGCCGATGTGATCAAAGTATTTCCTGCGGAAGTATTCGGCGTCAAATACATTAAGGCTTTACTCGGTCCGTTTCCTTATATCAAACTGATGCCAACTGGCGGAGTGCACCCAGAAAATATTGATAAGTGGTTTGATATGGGAGCCGTTTGTGTGGGTGTTGGTGGTAGCTTTACAAATACGGAGATTATAAACAATGAAGAATGGGGGCGTATTACTGATATTGCAAAAGATTTTACAATTAATATTGAACATTACAGATCAAGTAAAAACCATCCACATGAAGAAAGATGACCATTATATAATCCATGGATTATTCATTTTAAAAACCCAATATGCCGCAATATGCAAGAACTGAAGAGTTTTCTAGAAATTGACCTGCTGAATATTGGAACCTACCATATTAGAGTATTCACTTTGCTGGTAGCATTTCTCATTATTCTGCTTACCAAATTTATTACCTGGATCATAAAAAAAGCGCTATTTAGAAAGCAAAAATCAAATAAGGTTGATGGCAACACGTATGCTTTATATCAAATAATTAAGTATGTCATTTGGATAATTTCTATTGGTCTTATTTTAGAGACAATAGGCATAAAAGTAACAGTGTTAATAGCCGGTTCTGCTGCTTTACTAGTCGGTGTCGGGTTAGGGCTTCAGCAGACATTCAATGACGTTATTTCTGGAATTATCCTGCTTTCTGAACGATCAATTCGAGTAGGTGATATTCTCGAAATCGATACCGATATCGTAAAAATTCAAAATATTGGCCTGCGGACTTCCAATGGGCTCAACAGGGATGGAATCTCTTTCATTATTCCGAATTCTCTTATCACAACAAATAAAGTGATCAACTGGAGCCACCAGTCAAAACAAACCCGGTTTAAAATTGCAGTTGGTGTAGCCTATGGCAGTGATGTGGATTTAGTGCTTAAGGTTTTAGAGGAAAGTGCACTTAATCATCCTGATATTTCAGACAAAAACGCAATTGAAGCCAGATTTTTTGATTTTGGAAATTCTTCACTTGATTTTCATTTGCTGTTTTATAGTAAAAATATTTTTAGAATAGAAAAAGTGAAAAGTGATATCAGGAGAATCATCAATCAAAAATTTATTGATAACAACATCACCGTTCCATTCCCACAAATGGATTTGCATTTAAAATCGGACCTGACAAAAGGAAAATGAAGAAAGAAATACCCGAAATTCCGTCAGGAAGTATATTCGGACATCTGAAATCCTATGTAAATGATCCTTTGGCTTTTCTTCAGAAACAACAGAAAATCCATGGCGATATTTTCACTTTTAAGGTAGCAAACAGGCGACTCATCTTTATCAATCACCCCGACTATATCAAGCGTATTCTACAGGAAAATCATCGCAATTACAAAAAAAGTGAAGCCTACCGAAAGTTAGCATTGCTGCTTGGTGATGGTCTTTTTACCAGCGATGGGTCGTACTGGTTGTCACAGCGACGTACCATACAGCCGGCATTTCACCGAGATCAGATCAAAAGTTATGCCCAGACAATGAATGACTTTTCCATGAAAATGGTAGACCGATGGAGATACAAAACTGAGATTTCGCTGACAACTGAGATGACACGGGTGACATTACAGATTATTTCCAAAACGATATTGAATATCGACCTGCATAAAGAAGGGCAAGCGGTGGAGCAACATCTCCCTTTTGCCCTTAAATATATGGTAAACCGTATTACTTCTCCCTTAGCTACGCCTACCTGGATTCCTACACGGAGCAATGTAAAATTTAAATCTACTGTAAAAATTCTGGACGAATTGATATACGAAATCATTCAGTATAAAAAACAACACCTTGGTGTTGACTTGTTGAGCCAACTTATTCTTTTACAAAATGAACACACAGGCGATGGGCTTTCCGATTTGCAATTGCGTGATGAAGTGATGACATTATTCCTCGCCGGGCATGAGACCACTGCCATGGCTATGACCTGGACTTTATATTACATTTTACAGGATGAAGCCTTACGCTCCAGGCTGATCTATGAAATAAGAAGCATTAAAAATCCATGGGATGCCATTGGGAATTATTTTATTCAGAGTGTAATCAGTGAATCCCTCCGGATGTTTGCGCCAGTGTGGATACTTTCCCGGGAAGCCAACGATGCAGATCAACTTGGTGATTACATGATTCATCCGGGCGACCGAATTATTTTTAGTCCGTATATGGTTCATCGGCATCCCGATTTTTGGGATAATCCTGACCAGTTTATACCGGAGCGATTTGATAAACTGCCAGCGCATAAGTTTGCTTATTTCCCGTTTGGTGGCGGCCCGAGAGTCTGCATTGGGGAACATTTTGCCTTGATGGAAATCAATATCTTACTTGTAACAATTTTGAAAAATTTTCCAAAAATGAGTCTGAAATCCATGGAACAAGTCGGCTATGATTATTCAATCACCTTGAGGCCAGGCAGTGAGATTTATATCAATCTTTGATCACTTCGAAATTAACTTATTTGTCTATTTAACTACTGCAGGAATCCTGGATTTTGGCATGACCACTTCATGAGGGCTGATCATCGCATTTTCACCTATTTCAACATCTCCCATCACTGTTGCTTTAATCCCAATAGTTGCCCCTGCTTTGATGCGTACCGGTTCGACTACTAAATATCCTTTAGAAGCATAATGTGCAAAAATTGTAGCAGAACCTCCGATAGTCACTTTATCACCAATTTCGATC
>JAHEMV010000648.1 GCA_024643455.1 Cytophagales bacterium | reverse complement strand
ATTTTGTAATAAATCATTGATAGCGTTGATTACTATTTGAATGTTCGCATCATTACTCCCCGAAACGACTAAAGATTGGCCTTGACTATTCCATAAGTCATTGGCAGCTTCATCAAGATATTTAATATCAACTTTAGCTGCAGGGATGGCCGTCCTTCCAGCTTTTGAGGCGATTAAATTATATAAAGTTGCAACTGCCAATCCTTCGGCCGAAGGTTTTATTGGAGACCGGTAATCAGCATTTGCTCCAGTCAGAGAAAGATTAGACTCAAACTGATATAACCTTGACATTTCCTTTTTGCCATGATCCAGTTTTCTGTTTTTTATAAAATCAGCACTGAATTTATTTGGGTTTATCCAAGTGCCGAGGAAGTCTGCTCCAAAGCTTACTACTGTTTTTGCTTTATCGAAATGATATGTAGGAATTACTGCTTTTCCAAATGACAGCTGATTGGCTTTTGTGATACCATAAGCAGAAATCGGATCGTACATCACTAATTTTGTACCAGGATATCGGTCGATAAATACCTGAATGACCGATTTCGTGGAAGGACTAAGAATCGTTTTACTCACAATCCTGATATTACCTCCTCCGGATGTGATATTTTCTAGTTTTGCTTTTATTTGGCTATCCAAATCTGCCCAGGCTACCTTTGAACCATTTATTACAGGTTCGGTAAGCCTACCTTTATCATATAATGAAAGAACTGAAGCCTCCACTTGTGCACTCGTACCGTTTCCAGTTATAGACGAATGTTTGTTGGCTTCAATTTTAATTGGTCGACCTTCGCGAGTCTTTACTAAAATACTACTATAATTTCCACCATTCATATAGGTGGAAGCATAATAGTTGGGAATTCCAGGATTTATCTCTTCTGGTTTGATAAGATAAGGAATGGCTTTTCTTACAGGAGCTTCGCATGCAGCCAGAGATGCGGCAGCAACACTAAATCCCATGAGTTTTAGAAAATCCCTTCTTGAGCTTCCTCCTTCTTCTTCTTGAAGGATCCCCTCTTTGTAAGGCAAATCCCTTGGAAACTCTTTAGTGGCATATTTAACAAATTCCGGATTGTTGGTCAGTTGCTCAACCCCTTTCCAGTATTGTTTTTTATTCTCTTTCATAAATATACTTATGCGATTTATACGATCCAGCTTAACGTCAATTTCTTAATAATGGCATTTGGCACATTCTAAACCTCCAATATCCTTAACCATCATTGGATCTTTTGAGGATATGTTATGTAACTCGACCAACTTTTCATAATAACCATTATCTACTTTTATTTCTGTTTTTCTATGGCAATCAATACACCAACCCATAGTCAAATTTGAAAATTGCCTAACTACTTCCATTTCTTCAACAAGTCCATGACAAGTCTGGCAGGTTATTCCTCCAACATTATAATGCTGTGCATGGTTGAAATAGGCTAAATCTGGCAGGTTATGTACTCTAACCCACTCGATCGGTGTATTATTTGTTTTTGCATCATAAATTTTTTGAATTTCAGTTGAAAGCTCAGTAGCGCCGGTGATTTTTACTATGGAACTATGGCAATTCATACAAATGTTCACAGAAGGAATATTTGCGTTTTTACTAGTCCTAACTCCTGTATGGCAATAATTACAATCAATCTTGAAGTCTCCGGCATGCACCTTATGTGAAAATGCAATTGGTTGGGTGGGTGCATATCCTTGTTGTACACCTACAGTAAATAATCCATCAATCACCGTTTTTAACACAATCGCAGTGAAAACAAAAGTCATAACCCAAATAAAACCCGGGCTTCGTATGAATTGGCCAATATTAAAAGTCTGGAAAACAACTTCTGAATCTTCTTCTGAAAGTTGTGTTTTTTGTTTCAGGTATTTGGTAAGGACAGATACTAACACAAACAGCACTACCAGTATTAAAACTAAAATTACAAGTAGAATTATCAGAAAGATGGTGATGACTTTTGTGGATAATACACCTTCTTGAACTGCTGACTGTGTTCCAGTAGAATCTGCAACAGCAACTTCTTTTACTGGAGGGCCTTTAATCGTCTCATCTTTTATGTATTCTATAATTGAATTTATTTCACCATCTGAAAAATCAAATGACGTCATTTGAGTCTGATTAAACTTATTATAAAGTGCAACGGCATATTCATCGCCCCCCTGAATTACTTTCTGAGAGTTTTTGATAAAAGCTTTAATCCAATCATTTGACCGCCGGGATGTTACATCTGCCAGTTCCGGACCTACTTTTTGTTCATGTATCTCATGACACACCTGACAGTTGTTTTTAAATAAAACAGCCCCAGCTGATACCATTTCAGCATTTAATCCTGACGTTGTGGCACTTGCTTCTTGTGCATACAATTGAACATTGAACAGAAGCAGAATAAAAAAAATAGAAGTGAACGCTAGGAAGAACCTCCTAAAATTTAATTTTATAGACATAGAACTCTCTTTATACAGCAATTTTTGCTTAAGGGTCATTTTACGAAGCGACAAATGTAATATGAGATACTTTCTTTTCAAACTTGAAATGATAACAAAATGAGGATTTTGTGCTTTTTATTAAAATTCATCTAATATAACCATCGTAAGTTAATCCAAATAACAATTTATTATTTCATTTTATATTAATTTAAATAATACTAAATCATCAAAATTTTAATTTAAAAAATAGCCCTTTATATTATTTGATAGTACTTTATTTGTTCCACTTATAACTATTGGACTAAATTACTATTAATCATTTTTGAT
>JAHEMV010000647.1 GCA_024643455.1 Cytophagales bacterium | reverse complement strand
TTAAATCAACTATTTCATTAGCACAAGAACAGAGTCTAAGTTATAAAAGAATGAAAATTTATGTAGATGAGTTTGCAGATAAAATTAGAAAAATTCAAAAATGATTTCCAAATAAATAAAACAATTTTTTCATATTCAAATTATCCTCCCATTTGTAGCCAAAAATTAAATCTATTTTAATTTCGTTATCTATTTTTATCTAATACTAAGCAAAGCAATTCCCAATGGAGAAACCAACAAAACAGTCTTTTCAAGCATTTTTTGATTTGATTCATAAAAATTTCAAATTGTTAAAAGAAGTGGGCAATTGCTCCTATCATTTTTGGTATGGAGACAAACAAAAAGTTATTCAATTATTTGCGGGTTTATCCTTTCCTTCCGTTAAAACTCTTGATCAAATGGGTAAAATCAAAGAGGACAAACTTTTGGTAATATGCATTACAAATATAAAAGAAAATAAGGTTTTTGGTTCTACAATAATAAATGTAAAATCAAAAACAGAGGCTGAAGTGATAAGTTTTGCAGTGCATCCTGAATTCCAACATTTAGGTTTTGGGAAAAAAATGATGGATGCAATGTTTGAAATATGCAAGATATTAAAACTTAATGCCTTGTTTATAAAATATAGGACTTATTGGAAATCAACAGCTTTTTGGGAATCTCTTCTTGACAATTCTGGGTGGTCGGAACCTGAAATTCAGTTGTGGTATTATTCAATGCCTGATATCAATACACAATTTGGAAACGATTGGTACATTAATTCGAAGCTTTCGGCACCTTATTCTGTCGATGCTTGGGATGAATTTAGTTTGAGTAAATTAAAAGAAACTTTAAGAAAACCAGATTGGAAGGATATGGTTCCTCAAGCATTAAGTCCATTTCAAATGGAAGACATGATTTTGCAGCATGCAAGTCTTTTATTGAAAAAAGGTGATGAGGTTGTTGGATGGTTGATTTGCCATTTACTACAAGATGATATTGTCCAAGCGACAACTATTTACGTTCATCCAAAAAAAGCTAAGGGTCAGGGAATGTCATTAATGGCTGAAGCTGCCAAAAGAAGAAAACTTGGAGCACAGGTAATTTTTATGGTAGAAAAAAACAACGAAATTATGCTTAATCTGGTCAATAAATATTTAGTCAACGATAAAACTGACCGTTTTGAGTTAAGAACAAGGATTAAAAAAATCTAAAAGAAACTCCCAATTTTAATTAGGAATCTTTGCATTAAGCAATTTCTTTGTCCTTTTTTCCGAAATTCCTACAATTCCAAATATCATTACACATAAGCTGAGGATAATGAATCCCCACTGTCCCATAGTAGGAATGGCGACTTCGCCACAAGCACCTTCTGCTGGAATTGTTGAATCTATACAAAATAAATCTTGAGGAATTTCGTTTTCGAATGGAGCTTTTAATCCGATGTAAAGATTCAGATTGCCATCCTTATCTAAATCCCCGAAATCAAAAGCAGGGATAAAAAAAGCACTATTATCTGCATTGAATGTATCAAAAGGATTGTCTTCAGGATCAACCTGTACATAAACTCCATTTTGTTTTGTATAAAATACAGATTTGATGTCTTGCATATCTTCTTTATATGACATGGTTAGCATTTCATCAATTCCATCGCCATCAATATCAAAGAAATAAGGAACTATTAGTTCATCAAGTCGCATATTGAACTCGCTAAACATTGCAGCCATATTCTCGCTTTCGACATATTCGCCATCAATTATGTCAAAAACTTGTACCATACGCCCTTCTTCGCTGTTAGGAAAATACTCTATAATCACCATTTCTTGGTCGCAGTCAGCATCAATATTAGCAAATGCAACATGGCTTATTGGAGAGTCATTAATTCCTTCAAGATTTTTACTCACTGGCTCTTCAAATCCTTGCTCTGTATTGGCAAAACAAACAACTTCACCTTTGAAATCACCCAATACTAAATCTAATCTCCCATTTAAATTAGCATCGCCTAGAGAAAAATTTAAAAATGGTGGTATATCTGAGTCAGCAAAAAAATCATTAAAAATATCCAAAGGATTATCTTCTCCAGTTAATTCCTCTAACCCTGAAGGAGTATTTTCAAAATATTGAAGAAAATAGCCATCATTAGAAAAAGAAATAACCAATAAATCATCGTCACCATCTCCATCTAAATCGCCAGTAAGCGGCGTTCTTGATTGAATTCCAAAATTGGGACTTGCCTCAGGATTAGAATTGATTTCTACTAAAGAAATACTTTCTGGATCAAAAGGGTTTGGATCACAAGCACTCGTGAATGGACTTCCTAATTGAGCATTTAATGCTAATGAACTCAACATGGCAATCGAACCAATGCCTGCAACTTTCATTCCTTTAGATCTAATCAACCTGATCAAATGAATAATCCGGGCTACTATATACTGTCTTTTTTGAATGGTCCACTCATAAAATTTACCTGATTCAATGTTTGATTTTAAATCTGATAAGTGATTGTGGTAATGGAAAAGTAGACTTGAACTAGGCTTGGGTGTCTTTTTATTCATGAATTTAGATACTTATTGCAAAATTAGATTTGTAAATATAAATAAAAGCCTATTATTTATAAAAGATTAATGAACTTTTAATTGAAGAAATAAATTGACCTTTAGGGTTCAAAAGGGGACCTTAAAATTATCGCAGAAAAGCACTATGAATAGGCAATTAACTGGATGCAAGAAATGTTGAATGCAATTATAATTAATTGAAAGATTAACACGTAAAA
>JAHEMV010000646.1 GCA_024643455.1 Cytophagales bacterium | reverse complement strand
TCTTACGTGATAAATAGGTGCATACTCATCAACAACAACCTTAGTGCCTGCGATTCCTCTTTCTTCCCTAATAGTAAAATGCGTAATGGCATGCCCGCTAAAAGGAATCAGTGCTGCTATGGAATCCGCATCAACACCATATTTTTTCAAAAAGGTTTTATCTAAACCAATCATGCTCGTAAGATATCCACCGGCACTATGGCCCGAAACAATTATTTTTCCTTTATCACCTCCAAATTGTTCAATTGTATTAAAAACCCATGCTACAGCAGCGGCGGCATCCTCTATATATTCCGGACATTTTACTTTCGGATATAATCTGTAGTTTACTGCAACTATGGCAAATCCCTCGTTCATTAAACTGGTAGGTATAAATTTTTCTCCAGCACTTAAACCACCTCCATGGAACCAAACTACCGTACTAAAATTCTTTTTATCCAAAGGATAATAAATATCCAATCTACATCGCTCATTCATATAATCCGTGAGATCAGAACCTGATCGGTAGAGGATATCTTTTTTAATAGAATAAGTAGCCTGTTCGAATGAATTTTGAGTATTCCCAAATGGAGGAAAAGAAATGAAAACAAATAGAAAAATTAAAATTTGATGCCTTTTCATAGATTATTGCTTATAGTTTGGTCTTACATTTATAAATAAATTCTCGTTTAAAAATTTAAGTCAAAATCGAGTTTTATAAAAAATTTCATATCAGATTTTCCAAGCATGTTAACGTTAAACTAAGTATTTTTGCACAATATTTCTCGATTTTGATAGGATACACCAGAAATTGAATCAAAAGATCGTTTTTTTTATTGTATGTTTTCACATGATCTCCATACGGAAAATGTATAGAAACAAAATCAAGTATTGAAACATTGAAGGCATTTTTTACCAGTAATAATATAATTTAATATCATGACAAAAGTTTTGATTGGGGTAATTTCCATTATAACAATTGGTGCTATTGTTACTGCAGTTATTTGGAAAAACCCATTAACACCAACTGTATTATCAAAAACATTAGAAACAGATATAGTTGAGGTAGGCTCGATAGTCAAAACGGTTCCGGCAAAAGGATTAGTAGAGCCAGCTAGTGAGGTGTTGGTCCTGAGCCCCGCTTCATCCATTATTACAGAGATCAGAAATGGTGTAGGTAGTAAAGTAGCTTCAGGAGACATAATACTGAGATTAGATGACAAGCCCATTCGTGATCAGATTGAGAATATTGAAGATGAGCTTGAGGTAAAAAATAATAACCTTGAAAAAACAATTCTTAATGCGCGAAATATACGCGTCGATCTGGATTATAACGTCGAAGTAAAAAAATTGGCAATTATCTCTATAAAATCGGATCTGGTTGATCAAGAACAGCTGCTGGACGTTGGAGGTATATCTCCTGCAAAATTTGAAAAAACAAAGCAGGAACTCACTTTGGCCGAGAAAGATCTGGAAACAATACAGATAAAAAATACGATTCGATTGGAGCAATTAGCAGCAGAGGAAAAAGGGCTGAAACTTCAAATCGAAATACAACAAAAGCAACTTGACCAAAAAAAGGAATTATTGAATAAAATGGTAATTCAAGCTCCTTCATCTGGAATAGTTTTAGAAATCAATGGAAAGGAAGGAGAAAAAGTGGATACGGATCGATTATTAGTTCGGATGTCAGATCTCACAACGTTTAAATTAAGGGCTACAATTGATGATCAATTTGCAAATGTCACCAAAACAGGACGCGGGGTTTTTGCCTTAATAGATGACGAACGGCTAACAGGAAAAATTGGAACTGTAAGCCCGACGATACGTGATAATAAAATAGAGTTTGATGTATTCCTGGATCAAAGCAATTATTCCAAACTAAGACCTAATATGTCAATAGATTTACTCGTAATCCAGGAAAGAAAAGACGGTGTATTGCGGTTAAAAAATTCACCTACTTTCGGAAAAACAGCAAAGCACGATTTATATTTTAAAAAAGGAGAAATGGCCATTTTGCAACCGGTGCGAATTGGTTTGGTTGGCGACGATTATATTGAAATTGCTGAAGGAGCTGAACCCGGTGATGAAATCATTATTTCAGATATTTCATCATTGAGAAAACTAAAAGAAGTAGAATTAAAGTAGGAAGGAAAATTATAGGTACTTCATGTTTAAAAAAATCATTTTCCCCATAATTATCTTTTTTGTAGTATCTGGTCATGCCAATGGTCAAAATCTAGATACAACAAGTCTGGTGAGGCTTACCCTGGATGAGGTCGTTGCAATGGCCATTGTGCAATCTCCTTCTATAAAATACCATCAAAATACAAATGTCAATTACTATTGGAGATGGAAAAATTTTCGAGCCAACTTCAGACCACAATTGGGTATTTCTGGTGATCTTCCGGATTATCAAATGGCCAACGAGCCCATTACACAGCCTGATGGAAGTATAGAATTTAAGCAAATTGCCCAGCTTAGCACTACAGCAGATATGGCTTTGACACAAATCATTCCTCAAACAGGAACTACACTATACGGAGCTTCGTCATTATACCGGGTTCAGGATTATAACAAAAATACAGTGGAATGGTCAGGATCACCTTTTTATATCGGATTTGTACAACCATTATTTGCATATAACTGGTATAAATGGTCTAGATTAACTGAACCACTTATATATGAGGAATCACAGAAACAGTTTGTAGAATCTGTTGAACGGGTATCACTAAATTCCGCTTCCCGCTTCTTTAGTTATTTACGCATTCAAACCGATT
>JAHEMV010000152.1 GCA_024643455.1 Cytophagales bacterium | reverse complement strand
ATGGAATTTCCAGATCCCGCCGATGAGGAAGAAATTTCACTAAAACGGCTTGCTGATATTGTGCTGGATTTACAACAGGAAGTGATTAAACTTAAAGACAAATAATGCTTATTTTTTTGTCTAACTAGCAGTACCCTTTCAGGGTGTCAACCAATTTTTCAATTCGTTCGATTGCATCTTTCCCTGAATTTGAGAGGGGAGTCAATTCATACCAAAAACCATCTCCTGGAGAGATATAATTACCTGATTTCTTCGGCAGTTCGTCAAATCCATTTTCTGGATAATAGTCAAAGTTAAATATGTATTTCAAAAGTTTCTGTCCTGCTGCCCAATCCATTTTTGTCTGCCTACTTTTTGTAGAGTTTAATTCAATACTTTGATAAGCGAAATAGAAAGTAAACTCGACATGTTGCATCTGACTGTTTTTATCCTGAGTGTGAAATTTAATCTGAAGAGGAGCTTCTTTCTTGCCCAATTCAAAAACAGCCTGAATGATTTCTTGTGCTAGGATTTCCCAATTTTTGTTTATGTCAGGATACAATAGTTCTGTAGTGCCTTTATTTTGCAATTTTATTTTAAAAGCAGAACCATCCTTTCCCTGGGGCCCTTTTTTCTTCCAGTTAGTGGCTGTTAGTCTTTTTTCAATTTCTTGTCCCCAAACTATTGGAAGATCTCCTTTCCATACAAAATCATCTTCCATCGAAAATCCTTCATCAAAAATTTCTTCCTCTGTTAGTTCATCGCGGTCCAAATACTCAAGACTTAAATCCACTTTGAGTTTATCCTGATCGTTTTTAGTAACAACTATTTTGTATTTATGACAAAACGGTGGCGGGATCAACCCGGAATTGTAATCTAACGTTATTTGATCGAAAGATGCTAAGCTCATTTTTTTAATTTCTAATGTTTTCAGTAAAGTATTTTGCAGTATTCTTGATACGGTCTATTTTACCAGATGGAGTTGTAATCAATTTCGGAACAAGTAAAACTACTTTGGGGTCATGGAATTTCGGTAACTTTTCCTTTAATATTTTCTTTATATTCCTTTCATTCACCTTGTTTCCTGTTGTTTCAACTAGTAACGCCAGCTTATTTCCAAGCCTGTCATCGGGCAAAGATAACAAGCATAAAGGAAGATCAATTCTATCTGCTTTTAATATTTGGATGATTTTGTTTTCAGTTTCTTCTAGCTGGATTTTTATACCCCCTGAGTTGATCACATTGTCGAATCTTCCATTCCAATGGAATGATTTTACGTCAATCAATTTTACTAGGTCATTTGTGATGAGTTGATCAATTTCCAAAATAGAATCGCTGATTACCAGACATCCTCGGTTATCAACTGTAAATGAAATGCCAGGCAAAGCATGGAAAGTGGACGTTTTTTTTGGTCCGTTTAGTTGCCTTAAGGCCACATGGGTCAATGTTTCTGTCATGGCATAGCTATGGAATACTCGTGTATTATGCTTTTGTAATTTATCCTCCAATGAAGGATGCACATCTGCCCCTCCAATAAGTATTGTTCGTACTGATGCTAATTTTTCAGGGGTTTCAGTCAGTATGCTATCCATCTGCAATGGGGTGATAGCCATGAAATCGACTATTTGCTTGCTGGGGATATCGACAAGTGGATTTGATTTTGGTTTTTCGATGATCAAATTCAAATTGCCTACTAACGCTCTAACAAGCATCATTTTGCCAGCGACGAAGTCTGGGTTCAGGCAACAGAGAATTGTCGATCCGATACTCAGACCAAAAAAATGATTTGTTCTTAACGCACTTTTTTGTAATTGTTTTTTTCGGAATGTGATCGCTTTGGGGATTCCTGTAGAACCGGATGTAAAAAATGTGAATTCAGACTGTTCAGATAAATAATTTTTTATAAACTCAAGTGTCTTCTTTTCAAAAGAAGAATGATGTTCCAGGTCATACTCACCTTTGATGACATGCTGGAGATTTAATGATTTTCCATTGAGTAACAATGTTTCCACTAGTGATGGATTTGAAATATTTTTTTGGCTAATCTTTATTCAGCGATTTATAAAAACCACTATTTCCACAATTGATTTGTTTTGTGTTTAAATTCTTCGAATACTTTTTGATTCATTTTTGGATCCGTCTCAATCTCCAGGATTGAAGCGCCAGATTTTTCATGTAAAAATTTTTCCAACATATCTGGTAAGGCATCAATGGTTTTAATGGTATAATAGTTCATTCCAAAATCTCTTGCTGTATTTGCAGCATTCAATTTTTGTTTAGTTTCAAAAAATTCTTCCAACTCATCCAGTTCTTTTGGACCATTTATTAATCTGAAAATCCCACCACCATGGTTGTTTAAAATCACAATTCGGAGGTTAGGAGGAATATGATTGTGCCATAGGGCATTGCGATCATAGAAAAAAGCCATATCTCCAGTGATGAGTGTATGCAATGTTGTAGTGTTGTGTGCATGACCAACCGCAGTACTCACACATCCGTCAATGCCACTTGTTCCACGATTTGCCCAAATTGATATTTCTCTATCAATGCCTATCCCTAAGTAATTGACATAGCGCACAGGCATACTGTTAGCCAAATGAAGTGTACTGGAATTTGGTAATTTTGACAAGACCGTTTTAATGACATGAAACTCACTAAACTTATTTTCGGACAAAAAAACTCTAAGAAATGACTCTGCTTGTAGATCTTTTTCTTTCCAGTGATTGAAATAATTGTTTTGCGTTTTATTCAGTTCGTATGGATTGTCAGCAAAAAGTTCAAAAAAAGATTCAGGGGTAAGCAGTATTTTTTTGGTCAGTGAATTAAAAGTATCAACGACCGTTTCATTGTCGCTAATATGCCAATGTTGGTCTGGGATATTAGACCTAATAAAAGTTTTGAGTTGTTTTGATAATACACTATTGCCAAATGAAAGCAACAAATCCGGTTTTAAATCAGCAGTGTCCTCAGGATCATTCAGGATTATATCATGATGGATAATGCCATGCTCCAAATGTTGGATATTGGAAATGACATCACCAATAATCACCCATTTCAGATTTTTCTGGATATGGTTCAACAATTCAATCAGCTTTTTACTTAGCGGATGTTGGCCTGCCAAAACCATGATTTTTTCATGCTTTTTTATTTCATCAATCAATTCGATTGTTTGTTGTCCGCTTGGTTGGGTAATTGCAACCGGAGCTTTAATTATTTTGATGTTTTTGGAGTAATGAAAGACTTCGTTCGGACTGGGGTAGAAAGGTTCCCGAATCGGAATATTGATGTGAACTGGGCCTTTTGTTTTTCCGTTTGATACTATAATTGCCTCTGAAACCATCCTTTCTCCATGCCTAACTGCTTCCTCCCTTTCAAAAGAAAGTGGAAATTGAAAAGAAGCTCTGATGTGATTTTGAAAAATATTTTGTTGCCGGATGGTTTGTCCATCTTGTTGATCGATCCATTCTGGAGGGCGATCTGCTGTAAGCACAACCAAAGGGACCTGTTGATAAATAGCTTCTATAATTGCGGGATATAGGTTTGCAACCGCAGTCCCTGATGTACAAACGATGACTACTGGACAAGCTGATGACTGTGCCATACCTAGTGCAATAAAACCAGCAGAACGTTCATCCGGGACTACAAAGGTGCTGATTTTGGGATGTCGGGCAAATGCAAGCGTGATTGCAGCACTCCTGGAACCTGGACAAATTACCGCTTGTTTTATACCATGTTGAGCACAGATCTCGGCAATATTGACAATAGCTTGAATAATCATTCGGATCGTAAATCGAGATTCTAAATTATTTCAGTGTTGAAATTACGGCTATTTTTAGATTATTGAAAAGTATAAGTAGTAAGGTTGAAAAATTCCTTATGGATGATGATACTACTTATAATACATTTATACGAAAATGATTAAGAGCTTTTGACGCATTTAGTAGTTTGAGCCTTATGGTTGGTTTATTTTTTTTCATATTATTTACTGATGGAAATAATTTTTTAAATCAGAAAAAATCAATTTTAATCCGTATTTAACGGCTTTGAATCGTATATTTGCACCGTTTTTTTAAGGAACTACAAGTTGTTATTATGAGTAAAAATATCATGAATAGGGCGGCGGATAATATGAGGATTTTATCCGCAGCTATGGTCGAAAAAGCAAAGTCAGGACATCCTGGTGGAGCAATGGGTGGTGCTGATTTTGTACATACCCTTTACACTGAATTTTTGAATTTTGATCCTACCGATATGGCGTGGGCCAACAGGGACCGATTCTTTCTGGATCCTGGACACATGTCACCCATGTTATATTCTATTTTAACTTTAGTAGGAACATTTTCCTTAGAAGATCTGACAAATTTCAGACAATGGGGCAGTCCTACTCCGGGACATCCTGAATTGGATGTTGAAAAAGGGGTGGAAAATACTTCAGGACCACTTGGCCAAGGGCATGCCATGGCTGTTGGAGCTGCTATAACTGAGCGGTTCCTTGTTCATCGATTTGGCGAATGGATGTCTCACAAAACATACGCATTTATTTCAGACGGTGGTGTTCAGGAAGAAATTTCGCAAGGAGCCGGAAGAATTGCAGGATACCTGGGTTTGGGAAACCTGATCATGTTTTATGATTCCAACGATATTCAGTTGTCCACGGATACCGACGCCGTGACTCATGAGGATACTGCTGCTAAATATAAAGCCTGGGGATGGGAAGTGGTCACCATTGATGGCAATAACCCAGATCAGATTCATGAAGCTTTGACAAAAGCTAACAGTCAAAATCAGAAACCATTCCTGATCATTGGTAAAACTATAATGGGCAAAGGAGCGGTAACAGATGCAGGTGAGAACTTTGAGCGAAAATGTGCGACCCATGGCATGCCTTTGGGTGAAGCCGGCGCTTCTTTTGAAAAGTCTATAGCAAATCTTGGCGGAGATCCAAAAAATCCATTTGTCATTTTTGATGATGTAGCTGCGTATTGGAAGGAGATAAAAACAAAGAAACAACAAGATGCGGCAGCTAAAAAGCAAGCACAAGTCCAATGGGAAAAGAACAATCCAGTACTTGCAGCCAAGCTGAGGAAATTCCTCAGCGGAACAGTTCCAGCTATTAATTTCGAAGAGATTGTTCAAAAAGGAAATATAGCTACTCGGGCAGCATCATCTGCAGCACTTGGTTATTTTGCGGAGCATATTGAAAATATGATCGTTGCTTCAGCTGACTTGTCGAATAGTGATAAAACAGATGGATTTCTCAAGAAAACAACCCAATTTAAAAAAGGTGATTTTTCTGGAGCATTCCTTCAGGCAGGAGTTTCTGAATTAACAATGGCTGCGATTGCCAATGGAATGGCACTACATGGTGGAGTTATCCCGGTTTGTGCTACCTTCTTTGTGTTTTCAGATTATATGAAACCGGCTGCCAGGTTGGCTGCTTTAATGAAATTGCCTGTTAAATATGTATGGACTCATGATGCTTTCCGAGTTGGTGAAGACGGTCCAACACATCAGCCAGTTGAACAGGAAGCACAGATTAGATTGTTGGAACAATTGAAAAACCATGATGGCAAAAACAGCATGTTGGTGCTTCGACCGGCAGATGCCGTTGAAACAACCGTCTGCTGGAAACTGGCATTGGAAAATACAGAAAGCCCGACTGCTTTGTTGCTTTCAAGACAGAACATTGCCGATGTTCCGGCAAAAGCAGGTTCCACCCGATACAAAGATGCTCTTGAAGCTGGAAAAGGAGCCTATATTGCTAAAGATGCTACTGGTGAACCTGATGTAGTGTTAATTGCCAATGGTTCTGAAGTGGCTACATTGCTTGATGGCTCGGCAAAACTTGAAAGTGAAAAAGGGCTGAAAGTACGGATTGTTTCCGCGCCGTCAGAGGGTTTGTTTAGAAATCAGGATACAGCTTACCAGGAAAAAGTGATTCCCTCCAATAAACCTGCTTTTGGTTTGACTGCCGGCCTGCCTGTAACACTTAGAGGACTTGTCGGTGGCAAAGGGAAAGTTATCGGTTTGGATCATTTCGGGTATTCAGCCCCATATAAAGTGTTGGATGAGAAATTTGGCTATACTGCAGATAATGTGTTCAAGCAGGTAGTTTCGTATTTGAAAGAATATAAATAAAACGCGTAAAAATATACTGTGGAAAAGCCTCGATTTTCGGGGCTTTTTCATTTTTAAACATCATTGTGTCCCAGTTGGTTTAGCATTTATGTTAAAAGTTGCATGGAATGAAAAATATACTATCCCTTTGCCGGAAGGCCATCGGTTTCCCATGATCAAGTATGACCTCATTCCGGAGCAATTGCTATATGAGGGAACAATTAATACCGAAAACATTTTTTCCCCATTACTACTTGAAGAGAAAAATGTACTAGGAATTCATGAATTACACTATTGGAAGAAATTGAAAAATGGAAATTTATCCAAAGATGAGATCAGGAAGATGGGGTTTCCATATTCCAATACTTTGGTAGAGCGTGAGCTGGTCATTTTGCAGGGTACCATCGATTGTGCTGTATATGCTAAAAAGTATGGGGTAGCAATGAATGTAGCCGGTGGGACGCATCACGCATTCCGGGATCGTGGAGAAGGATTTTGTCTGCTTAATGATATTGCTGTTGCTTCTGATTTTCTTTTGAGAAACAAGTTAGCCAATCAAATTCTGGTGGTTGATCTGGATGTGCACCAGGGAAACGGTACAGCACAAATATTTCTGCACGAAAGCAGAGTATTTACATTCAGTATGCACGGCGGTAAAAATTATCCGTTGAAAAAAGAAAAGTCAGACCTGGATGTTCCTCTTTCTGATGGCATTGATGATAGCGCGTATCTTAAACTCCTTTCGTTCCATTTACCAAGGTTAATTGATATAGTAAAACCTGATTTTATATTTTATCAATCCGGCGTTGATGTTTTAGAAACGGACAAACTCGGCAGATTGGGCCTGACAATCAAAGGGTGTAAGGAGCGTGATCGTTTTGTTTTTGAATTGTGTAAATCGAATGAGATTCCAGTCGCTGTATCGATGGGAGGTGGGTATTCAACAAGAATCACTGATATTGTGCAGGCGCATGCTAACACCTTTAGGGTGGCCAGTGAAATCTACTTTTAAAACTTTTAATGTATCTTGCATTACAAAAAAAATACCATGGCTCTGACGAATAACGACATAATAAAAAAATTAAGAGTTGCTTTACAACTACGCGATGATGATATCATCAAGATTCTGGAACTTGTTGATTATAAAATTTCAAAAAGTGAATTAGGGGCTTTTTTCAGGAGTAGTGATCATGAGAAGTTTATGCCGCTACAAGACCAGATATTGCGTAACTTTTTGAATGGCCTGGTGATTTATAAACGTGGTCCAATGGAGAAAAAGACATCCCAACAACCTAAAGAACCAGCATCAAAAAGAGCAGAACGCACACCAAAAAGAACTTACAGAGGTAAACGCAGCTAAATTAAGCTCACTCTTATCTTTTTCTTTTTCAATTTGGTATTATTGACTAGATCAATCAGCTTATCCACTTTGGCTGCATTAACTCCGACATAGGCACAATCTTGCTTGATTTCAATAACACCTAATTGATCTTTTTCAAGATTACCTTGTTTTAAGAACAATCCAACAATATCTCCTTTGGATATCTGATCTCTTTTTCCACCTAAAATATGCACTGTTTTCCATGGTGACACAGTTGGTTTGGGGGCTTTCTGCAGGAGCTCAACTTCTGGATTACCTATGAAATCAGGCAAGTAATCATCCTCTTCCTTAAGGAGATACGCAGTTCCTTCACTATTCATCCTGGCTGTTCGGCCATTTCTATGCATAAATTCATGACCTTTTGGCGGCAGTTCATAGTGGATAATAAATTTTATTTCGGGCACGTCAATGCCCCTGGCAGCCAGATCCGTGGCGATTAAAAGTTGGTGTGTGCCATTTCGAAATTTGATGAGTACCCGTTCCCGGTCCAATTGCTCCATTCCTCCATGAAAGTATCCATGACTTATATTGTTAACTGTAAGAAAATCACTAACCACCTGTATAGTATCTTTGAAATTGCAAAAAATTATACCTGGCTTATTCCCCAGGTGGGCAATAGTTTTAAGTAATGTTTCCAGTTTATTTTTCGATGGAGAAAGGATCATTTTTACCTTCAATTGTGGGATGCCATCATTAAGGTAGTTGATTTGAACAGGTCGATTCAATCCAACAAATGCAGGGACCTTCACTTGTTGCGATGCTGAAGTCAGAATTCTTTTTCTGATTTTTGGCAAAAAGGCCATGATTTCAATCATATCCGATTCGAATCCAATTTCAAGTGATTTGTCAAATTCATCGAGGACAATGGTTTTTATAAATTCAGTTGAAAAGCTTTCTCTTCTTAAATGATCAGCTATTCGGCCAGGTGTTCCGATAAGGATGGCTGGCCGATGTTTTAAATCTACTTTATCTTTGGAGCCTGCCCGTCCGCCATAAACTGCAATAGTTTTGAAACCAGTGCCCATCTTCCAGGTTACCTGTTCGACCTGGAGAGCCAGCTCCCTTGTCGGGACAACGATCAAAACCTGAACTTCGCCACATTCGGGATCCAATCCGCCAATGATAGGAAGTAAAAATGCCAGTGTCTTGCCGGTACCTGTTGGTGAAAGGACTATAACATCTGTTTTAGTAGTAATGATTTGAAGTGTTTCTTCCTGCATGGGGTTGAGCTTTTCAATACCCAATTTCTCCAGAATTTGTTTTTGACTTGTTATTGTACCTGACATAGCACAAAGGTACACTTAATTCAAGGAGTTCGTATTGATTAGCACAGAACCATCCTATTTAATTTTGCTTGTATCTATAGAATATAGATGCTGTTGAGTTCAATTATCCACATAAAGTAGAAATAGATCCAATAGAAAAACTCTTCCTTTCAGGAAGATTACGTATTTGCATTGGCGATTTTCTTCACATTTATTTTTGCCACGTGCAGTGCCCGCATAGTATTTTTTTTCTTAATGGTGTGAGATTCTGTTTTCAACAGGATGTTTTTAAGCGTTTTAACAGCATCCACAATATAAGGTCCTTTATTGAGCATCACACATTCGGCCTGGGCACTGATGGAAGCATCCGATACTTCCGCCCGGGTAGCAATCCCGGTTTTTGCCAGATTGTCTAGCACCTGGGTAGCCCAAATCACTGGAATATGTGCAGCCTCACAAAGCCAAAGAATCTGGTTTTGGACTTCAGAAATACGTTCATATCCAATCTCTACAGCCAAATCACCTCGGGCGATCATTACCCCGATTTTGGTTTTTTTCATTGCTTCAAAGAGAATGAGTGGTAAATTTTCAAATGCTTCCTGGTTTTCTACCTTAAATATAATACCAATATCAGGGCCATTAATTTTGTCGAGTTCGGAGTAAAGTTTTTTTACATCTGCTGCATTGCGTACAAAGGAATAACCTACAATATCTGAATGTTTCAGAACAAAGGGCAACAATTCAATATCCCGCGGGGTTAGGGACGGGAGTTTCAAGTGAGTGTCAGGTAGGTTAATCCCTTTTTGGGATGAGATCTTTTTCTTATGGGTTTTGATGATAACCAATGTTGCATCATGATCTGTTTTTGATAATACGCGTGACTCTATCATGCCGTCATCAAAAAAAACATGGTCCCCAACGTTGATATCATCGATTATCTGCGGAAGTGAAACACTAATTTCTGGAAGAATTATTAACTCATCTTTTTCTCCATAAACAGCTAATTTTCCTTTAGTATCCCTTTTTGTGATGATCAAATGATCACCCTGATGCACTTTTACGGAATGGACTATTTTTGAGTTTTTGCCTTTCTTTTTTTCAATGAGTATGTCGGCCACCCGTATTTTAGGACCGGACAAATCCATGTATATTTTTATAGGTAAGTTCACTTCCTTACTCACCTTTTTTAGGTTTAAAACCATTTTTGCCCACAGTTCTTCATCGCCATGACTCAAATTGATCCTGGCTATTTCCATTCCGGATACAATCAGGTTTTTCAGTAAATCCAAATCATCTGCAGCCTCATCGGGCATGGTGACCATTATTTCTGTAAGATGTTGCTTTTCGGTTGCATTGAACAAATTACTTGAATGCTTCTGTAGAAGTTTTTTACTTTTTACATAGCCAATACTTTCGATGGTTTCATCAGGTGTCCAAATTTTACCCTGCATCAATTTTACA
>JAHEMV010000151.1 GCA_024643455.1 Cytophagales bacterium | reverse complement strand
AGTTCGGTTGCATTGGAAACTTCATTAATGAGTCATCCTAGCATTTTGGAGGCTGCCGTTATTGCCATTCCCGATCCTAAATGGATAGAACGGCCCTTTGCTTATGTTGTGCTAAAAAAAGGTATGACTGCATCACCAGAAGAACTCAAGGCTTTTCTTGCTGACAAGTTCGCCAAATTCTGGATTCCGGAAGGATTTGAATTTGTGGAAGGCATCCCCAAAACCTCCGTCGGAAAGCTTCTGAAATCCGCACTCAGAGATCGATATGCCCAGCAGCAGCAATAGGTATTTTATCCATCAGTCATTAATTGCCTGGTAAACCAAGGGCTTGAATGCTTTATCAGTATCTACGATATGCGATCCCCACATTTGACGATACAACAACACAATCATCTCTTCTTTAGGATCTACCCAATACGTGGTGGAGAATACACCACCCCAGGAATAGGTGCCGGCCTGACTAGGAGATAGTCTGCTTCCATTTTCCGTGACAAGGGAAAATCCGAACCCAAATTTATTTTCAGTCGGAACACCAAAATCCACATACAAATCACCGATTTGATTCATGGTCATCAAACGTACGGTATTGTGTGAGAGAAATTGGATACCGTTGTATTCACCACGATTTAATAACATTTGCAAGAAAACTGCATAGTCCATAATGGTAGATGATAAACCTCCACCGCCGGAAAAGTAGTCATGTTTAATAAGTGGAAAATTCATATCAAGATTTCCACCCCAAACCTTATCCTGTTTTTTGATTCCGGTAGCATCTTCCATGAAAAAATTGACAAGCCTTGATGTTTTTTCTGTGGGCACATTAAAATAAGTGTCATTCATGCCTAGTGGTCGAAAAATACGCTCAGTAAAGAAATCTTCCAAACTCTTGCCTGACCAGATCTCAATCAAATAACCCAGTAAGTCAGTATTCAGGCCATACATCCATTTTTCACCCGGCTGAAATAAAAGAGGTAAAGTGCCCAGGCGATTCATCGCGTCTGAAAGTTTTTGTCCCTCTACGCCTACACCTCCTGTAATATTATATTTTGCATAAATCGCGTTTGCTTCTGCTGAGCCAATGCCAGCATATCCAATTCCGGATGTTTGGGTGAGCAGATCGCGCACGGTAATTAATCGCTTTGCAGGAACGGTTGTATATGTAGTGTCGAGCGGATTGAAAGTCTCCAAAACTTGCTGATTTGCAAAGGATGGAATAAATATGGAAACCGGATCGTCCAATGAAAATTTTCCCTCTTCCCATAACATCATAGCAGCTACAGTAGTGATGGCCTTTGTTTGCGATGCGATTCGGAATATCCCATCCTTGTCCAGAAGTTCCTTTGTAACCAGATCGTTATAACCATAAGCCTTATGAAATATAATCTTGTTTCTACGCGCTATCAAGACCACCGAACCATTAACCCATTCCTTTTTCACCCAGTCGCTCAT
Organism: Cytophagales bacterium; assembly: GCA_024643455.1. Taxonomy (GTDB): domain Bacteria; phylum Bacteroidota; class Bacteroidia; order Cytophagales; family Cyclobacteriaceae; genus JAAUQL01. The sequence continues at coordinate 8,765 of JAHEMV010000151.1, read as the reverse complement.
GCCAGAATCAAGACGTGCTAAACGTATGGAAGAGAATCCAACGGATTCAGGGATTCCTTCTGTCAGGATGCTTATTTTTTTCTCTACTGGTTTGTCGCATGCGGCAAGCGCAAAAAATAAAATCAAATATGGTATATAACGTTTCATATTTTTTATGTTTAACACTCTAAATTAGGAGATTAAATGTATTCAGCAAAGCTGGGTATAAAGTAAAATAATGCCCGCAAATCCATAGCTAAAATCATTTTTTACTAACTTTCGAACAATAGTACTGCATAAACTTCAAGACTATGAGACTTCAGGAAAAAATTGCTTTAATAACAGGAGGAGCGCAGGGGATAGGGCTTGCTACCGCCAGACGCTTCGCAAAAGAGGGTGCTAAAATAATATTGTGGGATGTTTCCGATCAGGGGAAAGTTGTGGTGGATCAACTTATAAAAGAAGGACATGAAGCAATTTTTAAAAACATATCAGTTGCAAATGAATCAGAAGTGCAACAGGCAGTTGTTGAAGCGCATGACCATTTTGGTCGAATCGATATTCTTATCAACAATGCCGGAATCACCCGTGACAGAACTTTACTTAAAATGTCAAAACAGGAATGGGATGATGTGATCTCTGTGAATCTTACAGGAGTTTTCAATTGCACCAAGGAGATTGTTCCGATTATGAAAGAACAAAATTACGGACGTATCGTTTCCGCATCTTCCAATGTTGCCATTCGGGGTAACTTTGGACAGACAAACTATGTGGCCACCAAAACTGCAATCATAGGCATGACAAAAGTTTGGGCAATGGAACTGGGCAGGTATGGAATTACCGCTAACTGCATAGCGCCCGGATTTATCCACACCGCTATGACAGATGCAATGCCTGAGGAAGTTCGGAAAAGCAGTCTGCCACATATACCCCTTGGCCATTGGGGAATACCCGATGATATTGCTAATGGCTACCTTTACCTGGCCTCAGACGAAGCATCTTTTGTAAGCGGCATCTGTTTGACAATTGATGGTGGAGCTGCACGATAGTTATTAGAATTAGAAAGCAGATTCAGTTGAAACTAAGTTAGCATTAAATATGTTGAGATTTTTGTTTTCACAACAATTGCTGGAGGCAGATTACGTATCTAAGACCATTGTATAATTTTTAAAAAAAGCTCAGATTGATGAAATTCAAGCCATTATTACTATTTACAACTATATTGATAACTGTATTTTCACTAAATATCCACGCACAAAATAATTGTTCTGTGAAAATGCAGTTGGAAGTTCAGCCAGAAGAAGTGGGGATCAAAATTGTTAAAAATCTTGCCGACCGTAGGTTTGGATGGCGCTACCAAAAGGTTTGTTCATCCTATGGCAGTATGATTTTTACTGAAGCAATAAACGATACCGTTGGTAGAGACAGAATAATTAATGAGTACAAGCCTTATCTTAATGGCAATCGTAAACCCCATTCCGGGCATGTAGACTACAATGTATTTGGTATCTGGCCATTTGAGATCTATCGACAGACAGGCGATGAGCAATATTTAGCGATACCCAAAAAATTGGCCGATGATGAATTTATAAATCCACGCAAAGACGGGTTAACCGAATTGACCCGATTTTGGGTAGATGATATGTATATGGTGGGTTCATTGCAGGTACAGGCTTATAAATCGCTAAAAGATGAAAAATATCTGGATAGAGCTGCCATGCAATTATTAGCCTATTGCGATAGTTTGCAAAAACCCAATGGTCTGTTCTTTCATCGAAGCGATGCCCCATTTTATTGGGGAAGAGGCAATGGTTGGGGTGCTGCTGCAATGGCAGAATTACTTCTCGTGTTGCCAGAAAACCATAAACAGTATCCGGCTTTAGCAAAGGCTTATCGTAAAATGATGGCCGGTTTGCTTCGTTACCAGGGCGAAGATGGCATGTGGCATCAGCTGATTGACAATCCAACTAGTTATGCAGAAACTTCGTCTACGGGAATGTTCTTATTTGCCATGATATCAGGTGTTGATAAGGGATTGCTACCATGTGATGAATACAGAGAAGCCATTGAAAAAGGGTGGAATGCATTGGCTGGATATGTCAATGAAAAAGGAGAAGTTACTGATGTTTGCATGTGGACAAATGCTAGTCGTAAGGAGAATCATTATTTGAAGCGACGGAGAATAACCGGAGACTATCACGGACAGGCTGCAGTTCTTTGGGCGACAACAGCAATGGTGCGTTTACAGAATCATAAAAGCAAATAGACTACTCGCGCGCTTTTGTAAAGCGTGCGTATTTTCTCTGAACCATGGAATTAAAGCAATTATATTACCAGTCAATACTTTATAGGATAAATTCCTATCTTAACAGTTAAATGTCAGAAAGATATAAAGTAGGAGATCAAATCGTGCCCCATTTTATCACCATAACAGTGATAGATTGGGTGGATTTATTTTCCAGGCCTGTATATAAAGATATTATTTTAAATTCCTTAAACTTTTGTAAGGAGCATAAGGGGTTAATCCTAAATGCCTATTGTATTATGACGAGCCATGTACACCTTATAGTACGATCGGAACAGGAAAAGCTCAACGATATTATTAGGGATTTCAAGAAATTTACTTCCAAGGAATTGGTTAAAACAATAAAGGAAATTCCAGAAAGTAGGAGGGAGTGGTTATTGAATAAATTTGAGTATGCGGCTGGCAGGATAAAAAGAGGCGCAAATTATAAGTTGTGGCAAGATGGTTTTCATCCTGTTGAATTGAACACCAAGAAGATGCTTGACGAAAGATTGGATTATATCCATTATAACCCTGTCGAAGAAGGAATAACATGGACGGCTGAAGGCTACAAATATAGTAGTGCCTCAAATTATTCGGGCCTTGAATCCGTGATGAATGTCGAGTTGATTTAGCATTTTTAGTTGTTTATTGATAAAATTAAGCACGCTTTGCAAAAGCGCGCAAGGTATACTTTTATGAAAGCATTCGTTCTACTATTATTTATAAGTATTGGCAATCCTGGATTTTCTCAAAATAAAACCGATGTAAGTCTGTTTTTGAAAAAAAATAGAGACGTCCATTTAACCGAAGTTGAATCGGGATCCGGTAATCTATTTCATAAGTTAGGACATCATGGTCCTGCCATAGAAAACCAGTGGCTCGGTTTTCGAATCTATTTCGATAAAAAAGCAGCTATTGACGTCTATTCGAAGGCAACTCCAGGTCTGGAACTACAAAAATATAAGTGGTATCCTTCAAAAAAACAACAGCAAAAGGGTGCTGGAGCCGATTATTACAAAGTAGGAAAAACGGTCGGTCTTGGTGGAATAAAATTATGGGATGGTGAAAAAGTAGTCCCGCTTCATCCGGTAAGAAAACGTTTAGCAAAAGTAAGTACTGAGGGAGATAGCTCGTCCATGGAAATGCTTTCAGAAGGCGTGGCGTACAAAGGGCATAAAGTGGACATTCTTGTACGGGTTACTGTTTATACTGACAAAAGGGAAGCAAAAGTGGAAGCGTTTTCTGAAAAGGGAGAGGCTGTTCAGTTTGCGACCGGGATCAACTATTTTAAGGATTTGGAAGTAGATAAGCAGGATAACTACATTGCTACCTGGGGTATACATCCGGAAGATGTCGCCGCTGAAAAAGTAGAAATTGGAGCCGCACTTCTATTCAATAAAAATGATTTGGAAAAACAAATAGATGACGGCAACCAAATCATATTAATCTCAAAACCAACCCGAAAATTAGAAACCTGGATTACCTCGGCAAATGCACGAGAAGTCGAGGTGAATTCTTTTGAAAAATTTAAAACGACAATAGAACGCAGATAAGGTCTGGTTAATTAATTTACCAAATTAAAAACTTAGTAGCGGAGCTCTGGCATGGGAAATTTATTTACCCAAGCTGGGTTGGCGAGAGCAATCAAATTGTGAGAACAGACATACGGTTATAGAAGAAAAAGCAACGCTCGTTGAAAATAAATCATTGAATTCCTGTTTCTTACTATATTGGTTTAGTATCTGAAAAACCAGGAATAAATAATAAACCATTCATGCTTAAAAATTATATCATCATCGCGCTACGGAATATGAAGAGGAACAAATTGTTCACCTTTGTGAACATCATCGGTCTTTCCGCGAGCCTGGCCTGCTGTATACTCCTGTTCATGTATTCAAATCGGGAACTGGGATATGACGCGCAGAATAAAGATGTTTACCGATTGACCACTTTCACCTCCCAAAAGAACGGCGAAGAATCAAGACTTGGGACCTCTTCTGTTCCACTCACTGTTTCTGTCGAACAAGAATTACCAGGAGCTGAGCGGGCAGTGCGTGCCTGTAATACGGATTTTTTCGGAACCGATAACCTGATCACCAATAATGACCAATCGTCGTATATAAAAGACGGATATTATGTTGATTCTTCATTTTTCAATGTGTTGAAATTTGATATTATTGCAGGGAATGCAAATCACCCATTCAATAACAGCAGCTCGGTGGTACTGGAAAAGGATTGGGCGAAGAAATTATTCGGTGATGACGATCCACTGGGTAAAAGAATAACGATCTCCACTTTATTCGGGCCTACTGACCTTGAAGTGTCGGCTGTCTATGACAAGGAAACCTATGATTGCCATATCAACCCTTCCTTTCTTATCCCGATGTCGAATCCCAATTCCATCAGATTTTTCAGGCAGGATCAGTCTAACTGGCTCGGCAGTAATCCTTTTTATACTTATCTAAAAGTCACTCCCGGATCCGATATCGGGGAAATGACTTCAATGGTTAACGACCTGCTGAAGGCAAATGGCGGTGAGGTTATGGAACAAACCGGTATTCATAAAACGGTCGAATTCCAACCTGTACAGGATATTCATACGGACAATGCGTATACGATCAATGTCCCCGGTGTCGTAAACCTTGTGTTCATTAAAGTGCTGATCATGATCGGCATGCTCGTCCTGGTGCTTGCTTGTGTAAATTATATCAATCTGGCAACGGCTCAGGCAGGAAACCGTGCTCTTGAAGTGGGTGTGCGCAAAGTCATGGGGATATCCCGCAGCGGTCTGATTGTTCAGTTCCTGGGGGAATCCTTTCTGATTGTTTTCATTTCCCTGGTATTAAGTATGCTTTTCGCATGGCTGGGATTACCGTATTTCAACAAACTGATCGACAGGCCGCTGACCATTTCACAAATAAATTGGCCATTGCTGGCCACCTGCCTGGCTGGATTCCTGGTAATTACAGGGCTTGTGGCAGGCCTGTATCCTGCTTTTTATCTGGCCGCTTTTAAACCTGCCAGGGTATTAAAAGGCCGTAGTGGAGATCAAATCGGAACTGTCCTGTTAAGAAAAAGTCTTGTGGTCATTCAGTTCGTTATTTCCATCGCGCTGATCAGTTCGATATTGATTATCTCACAACAGGTAGAATTCATCAGGAACAAGGAGCTTGGCTTCGATAAAAAATCAAAATTGATCGTTTCGCTAAGTAGTGACGAGGCACGGCATCAGTATGAGGTGCTGGTCCAGAAATTCAGAACCAATTCGATGGTAAAAAACGTTACAGGAGCAAGCGAAATACCCGGATCATATATTCCTGTAAATAGCGCGTTGTATAAAAAAGGACAAACAGCAGAGGATGCGGTTCATATATACCAGAATGAAGTCGATTCCAGCTATTTTAATGTTATGGACATTAAAAAGATCAGCGGGAGATTATTTGAAAATTATGCGGTCGATACTGCGTTGACAAGAGTTGTTGTTTCCGAAGAAGCCATTAAACAATTCGGCTTCACGCCCGATAATGCCATCGGTGAAATTGTATATTCCAAAGGGTGGGTAAAAACCCAAAAATTCGAAATCATCGGTGTGGTAGGGGATATACACCAGGTTTCACTCCACCGTGCCATCGAGCCTATGATGTACACTCTGGGTAATGCGAACGCGCAGGGCGATAATCGCCAGTACTACAGTAATATTATTATCAATACGGAAACTGGGGATTTTCAGGGGCTAATAACCCAACTTGAGTCACAGTGGAAAAATGTGGTAAAGGATTCACCATTTACTTTTTATACGCTTGATGATCACCTGATGCTTCAATATGCGAAAGATTTCAATACGTTTAACCTGATTCTGTATTTTGGCTTTATATCCTTGCTCATAAGTTGCCTGGGGCTGTATGCCATATCGATGTTCCTGGCCGAACGAAGGTTCCGTGAGATCGGCATCCGCAAAGTCTTTGGCGCTGAGGTAAAAAATATTGTAATCATGGTTTCGGGAGACCTTTCAAAGCTTATTGTGGTTGCATTCATCCTTTCAGTGCCTTTATCGGTATGGGCAATGAATACCTGGCTTGAAACATTTGCCTACAGAATCCATCAGGGATCTTTGACCTATATTATTGCAGGAGTAATCTCCCTGGCAATCGGCTGGCTAACGATCAGTTACCAGTCTTTCCGAGCAGCTATGACCAACCCGGTGAAGATTTTGAGAGAAGAATAGGATCATTTTCCATATTACCAATAAAATTTTCTTTTTAATAAAACGTCGGGATTTGCTTAACATAAAATCTATCGTTATGCCATTGAAGATGTCATAACTGATTTTATGTTAAATACCTGCCTGCCGGAGTCGAACTCCGTACGGCAAAGGTAGTGAAAAGAGTAAAAGCCCAACGGCTTGAGCGAGTTTGAAGAAAGATTGTGTGAATTACCTGGAGCGTTTTCCTATTTCTTTATTTTCTTTTTTAATCCATTCAGCCAGCATGAAATCATCATGTAATGGCTTTCCATCTAAAAATGGCCTTATACATTCTTTGCAGAAAAATCCACCATCAAAATACCATAGTTCAGTATCTGTATTACACTCATAACACTTACTATTTTGGGAATTAGAATTCATAATTTTAATCGTTTAATTGTTTTGTTATTATATAATTTGGTTTCCATTTTCATGTCATCAAAAAGGGCAGGGGTTGGTAAATGAGTGTAGTCAATCCATCACTACCCATATTTCCAAAATGCCAGGATCTTGATCTTTGAATATTTTTGGTTGAAATCCTCTGTCCCGAAGTTGTTTTCTGACGACTTCAGCATCATGATCCATGATAGTAGCCATTGAGTTTGGATGATCACCAACAAATCCCATGGCACAATAGACTGCAGGGAATTGTGGAGATCCTTTATCATATAGGATGTAATGAACGCTTTTACAGTTTTCTTCCAGATTGTCGGTTTTTCTAAACAATCTCTCGCTGCTAATAGACGAAACGTGGGTTCTGATGAATTCTGTTTTTGTTTTGTTAATATGAAATTTCTCAAATTTCCATCCCTTGTGTTCGAAACCATCACCATCTCTGAACGTGCCATCTTTTTCCTTTTCCTTAGCAATTACATTCGCTTTTCGATCACCTTTGGATGGTGAAATTAAATACTGATAGTTTAGCCCTATACTTATTATTGCAGCTTTTAGATTAGAAAATATTTTCCTCTCTCCAAGAGGAGAGGTTACTAATATAACGCTTGTTGATAAAGCCATTTGAGCAGAATTTTAATTATATGTCAAATATATATTATTATAGTTAACTATTATATTATATATCAAAAACTTTGTATATCTTTGATTGTAAGTATGAATGATAACTAAAGTAACATGGAACAAAAAATTGAATTTCATTTCTACCAATTGATCTCCGATGAGGAAAGGCATAGACTAGCAGAAGAAGTTGTTCCATTTGTTCAACAACACTTCATTCCAATGCCGAGGACTGATCGGAAGAAGGGCAAGTCATTTTACATTCAGATAGAACCTTACTTCTTCAGGATTAGATGTAAGATCAATACTCCAATCGATGTCGTTGAGATGAAAGAAGATGAATTCTTTAAAGAAGTTGATAGGCTATCAGGGCGCTGGAATTAAGCATTTTATTATATTAATATGGAAGAATCACCAATAGAAACTTATGTAATGCTACTAAAGCATGAGATGTTAGCGGACTATGTTAAGGAAGTTGATAGAGGATTTATTGAGGAAATCGTATTGAGAGCTGGTGGGCATATAAGCGAAGTTGAAGATGTCCTCAATCATCCATCAGTGAAGAAAACTAATGATGGCAAGTACACGGTTGAAGATTTGCAATTTACCTCCGGTGATACGGGGAAAAATGTTGTTCGTGACCCTATAGATTCAGAAGATATGTTACCGGACAGTGAATTCGACGACCAGTATCGACTGGTTCAGTTGATGAGTGATTTGAATGATGAAGAAGTTATGGCGATGATTGAAAGCCTTGTATGGTTAGCAAGTGATGTTATGCCAGCAAGGCTGCAAGGGGAATGGCACAATGAGAATGAAAAGCCTACCTACAAACGGATTGCTGAATTAATACTTCATCACTTGGACTAATGCAACACATGAACACCTCACAATATGTTAAGCAGACTTTTTATTTGGAGGGAGCGCAGGCCCGCCAAAATAGCGGGGAATGCGGTGGCCTGTGGGGAGAAGCATTATTTTGGCTTGATTTCTTTGTTTACTTTCTTCATCTAAGGAAGAAAGTAAAAGCCCAGCGGCTTGAGTAAAAAAAGAATAAAGATTCCAATGACCAAAAAGTCTGTAAAAACATTCAGCAAGGCTTATGCTGTAAGCCAAACAAAGCATTGGATAGCAAGTTTATCACAGGCAAAATCCTAAGGCCTGAGAATTCAAGAATTGAGATTGAATTGGCCACTCTTCTGGATTGTAAATCCCGAAGCTAGTTCAAAAGAATTATTACAA
>JAHEMV010000645.1 GCA_024643455.1 Cytophagales bacterium | reverse complement strand
CCCAAGGAAACACAAAGTTCCTGCATTGTTCTTAATTTGTTGCGAACACCCTGAAATACAAAATCAACCTGGAGTTTCGTCGCTCTTCTTTTGACGATATCAGTATTTTCACCTGTCAGGATAGCTGTTTTAATTTGATTTAACCTGCAATATAGAACGCCGGCACTATCATAGGTATGAAATTTTTTTAATTCATTACCTTTATCGTCATAGTACATACCACCGTCTGTCCACACACCATCAATATCTGTTGCAATTAATTTAATCTTCATATCATCCTAGGTCAGTGCCGTAAATTATTTGATCTTTTCCCATGGGTCTATTGAGTTTTTTCCCAACGATCAAAGCTTTCTCCGTCCATTTAAACCCATCACCCGGGCTAAGTAAATGAATATCTTCTTCATGTATTTCCTCTCCTTTGTGCATGGCTCTTCGGGTTGCTATCGATCGTTCAAGTTTGGTTTTGGATTCCAATACCGAATCACTTAAAAACATATCATTTACACCTATAGATAATTCTGTATTCCGTATATCCCGAACCATCCTATAAATTCCATCTTCACCGAGCGATCCTGCATGATCAGTTCCTTTCATATTCCGGTCAAGGGTAATATGTTTTTCAATAACCCTTGCCCCCAATGCAACTGCAGCACAGGGTACTACGATCCCAATGGAATGGTCGGAATAGCCAATTGTGTATTGAGGATAGTGGTCTATCAGATACTGAATTGTAAGCAGGTTAATGTTTTTATAATCGGATGGGTATTGAGACAGGCAATGCAAAATAGTAATTTTATCATGCCTTTGACTGATTACTTCCACTGCTTTACCAAGTTCATCTTTACCCGACATACCAGTGGAAACAATCATTGGAATTCCGGTTTCAGCAAGTGCTTCCAGTAGTGGAAGGTTGGTCAGATCCCTGGACGCAACCTTGATATAATCAGGATTGAAGTATCTGAACATGCTCAGGCAACCTCTTGCACAAATCGTTTCCACTACATCCAGATTCTTTCCTTTGGCATAACGATAAAGCTCGAAGTGCTCTTCATCCGATAGTTCAAGATATTCGCGATGTTCACCATATGTTTTCCCGAATGAATGAGGGGATAAATAGGATTTATTCCATGCTTCTACTGATAATTCTTCCTTCAAATCTCGTTTAGTGAGCTTTATTGCATCAATGCCGGGAAGTGCTCGATTATAGTATTTATCCAAAACGGGTTTTGCGGCGATATCGATTATTTTCTTGCCTATTTCTACCGAGCCGTTATGATTTTGTCCAATTTCACCAATAAGATATGTGTGGCTCATCTATTTCCTGTTTTGTTCAATCATTTGAAGCATTGAAGATTTTATTTCGCTATTTGAGTCGATAAAGTTAACCAATTCTTCTTGCGAGAAATCATTTTTAATCATTACACTAAAAATTTTTTGTGCTATCTCAAAATCCTGTAACCTGTCAACCGTTAGCCTAAGGTCTGTACGATTATAAATATTTGCTGGCGCCTTAATAAATTTGATTAGGAATTCTTCAGGATGGGTATATACATAATTGGTAACATGCTCCAGGTAGTAGGAGTTTGCAGTTGTTGAAAGTGCTTTTTGTAGGGCAGCAGTTTTAACCAGTTCTGCATAAAACCCAAAATGGCTTAAGATTGCCGGTGTATTATCACCAACTTCAAATGAGATATAATCTACTGGATCGTTTTTATGTGTTTCGATCAGTGTCAAGATACTATTGACGTTCAGAAATGGGTTGTCTGCACATACTCTGATCACATTACTTATTTTAAAAAAGTGGGCTGCATCCAACATGCGCATTAACACATTGGTTTCATCTCCTCGAAATACCGGGACGCCCAAATTGTTTGCCATTTTTTGAATGGCATCATCCGCTTTATTTTTTGATGTAGCAACATAAATAGGGTAATGGGTAATGGCTTGTTTTAACCGCATCAACAGCAATTCCAATATTGTTTTTTCATCATAAAAAGGCATAGTCATTTTGCCCGGGAGCCTGGAAGCATTACTTCTTGCCTGAATTATAATGCCATAGGAATTGCCTTGATTCATCCTTTTTAACCTCTTTTATGTAATGCAAAAGAAACTATTTATTTATAATTTTTTGACTTAAAATCCCCATATATTCAAAATCAATTTATGAAATAGGCCATTCTCAGCCTTTTATCTAAAGGAATCATCCATTGTATAACCTTATAAATTAGATTGAGTTTTAATTATAAAGGCACTTAAAACTTTTTCAACTTCACAACGATGAGAGAATTGCGCGAAGCATATTGATAGGAAAATGTTGTTTCGGTGAGTTCTAAAATTTCAAATTTTCGTTCGAGGAAGTCTAACGATAGAAATGGTTTGTAATACGTCGTTAACACATTATTTTCATCATTTAAATCCCAGGAGCCAAAATTACCGCTGGAACAAGAAATATTTTGATAGGCTTCTTTCCAGGTAAAATCGGAATGGATTGTCAATACATATGAACTGTCACAGACATCGAATTTTTGCTCCACATTATCGATTAAATTTTGCTCCATCATCCAAGGTTTGCTTGAGTTGTTTGTGAGCAGCCTTACAGCTCTAGAACGGTCAGATTCATCATTATCGTTTGTGCATGCGCCAATAATGAAGGCTAAAGAAATGGCAATTAACACATTTAAAGCGCCTCGATGAAATAATTTTTGTGTATTCATAATTCGTAATTTTAAATTACTAATAATAATTTATATATCAATTAGCAAGGCT
>JAHEMV010000644.1 GCA_024643455.1 Cytophagales bacterium | reverse complement strand
GTTCAATGGCCGCTGCAAAATCTAAATAAACCGCTTCTCCTGTTTTATTGACGCCATAACCGGCATCACAACGCTCCTTAGCTGCTCTTGATGCCACATCTCTTGGAACCAAATTTCCAAAGGCAGGATAACGACGCTCCAAATAATAATCACGGTTTTCTTCTGCTATTTCTACTGGTTTAAGTTTGCCTTCTCTAATTGCTAAAACATCATCCATGTTTTTTGGCACCCAAATTCTACCGTCATTCCTTAAAGATTCGGACATCAAGGTTAATTTAGACTGATGGTCTCCAGAGACTGGAATACAAGTTGGATGAATTTGTGTAAAACAAGGATTTGCAAAAAAGGCACCACGTTTATGAGCTTTCCACGCGGCTGTAACATTACTTCCCATCGCATAAGTAGACAAGTAAAAAGCATTACCATATCCACCGGTTCCTAAAACAACTGCATGTGCTGAATGACGTTCAATCTCTCCAGTCACCAGATTCCGTGCAATAATTCCTCTTGCTTTTCCATCTACTATAACCACATCCAACATTTCATGGCGATTATACATTTTAATCTTACCACGACCTATCTGACGATTCATGGCTGAATAAGCACCAAGTAAAAGCTGCTGACCTGTTTGTCCTTTTGCATAAAAAGTTCTTGAAACCAGTACACCTCCAAATGACCGGTTATCTAACAATCCTCCATAATCACGAGCAAAAGGAACGCCTTGCGCTACACATTGGTCAATGATGTTGGTTGATACTTCTGCCAAACGGTATACGTTCGCTTCACGAGAACGATAATCGCCTCCTTTTACAGTATCATAGAATAATCTGTAAGTTGAATCACCATCACCCTGGTAATTTTTCGCAGCATTAATCCCGCCTTGGGCTGCAATAGAGTGTGCACGCCTAGGAGAATCCTGAAAGCAAAATGCTTTTACATTATAACCCAATTCAGCTAAAGTAGCAGCAGCTGAACCTCCTGCTAATCCTGTTCCGACTACAATAACATCAATGTTTCGTTTGTTAGCAGGGTTTACAAGATTAATGTGGTTTTTATAATCGGTCCATTTATCTGCAATGGGCCCTTTTGGTATTTTAGAATCTAAAGCCATAAGTTATTTGTCTTAAGAAATATGATTGAAATGATGAAATAATGCTATAAATACGAATCCTAATGGAATCACAATCGCAAATGCTTTTCCAAAACCTTTCAATCCTTTTGTATATTTATTATTGGCTCCAACCGATTGGAATGCCGAATTAAAGCCATGTAAAAGATGTAATGCTAGAAACACAAAGGCCAAACAATAAATGCCAACTCTAACAGGGCTTAAGAATTTTTCCTGCAATTCATGAAAAAAACGAAGGCTATTACCATCATCTGAAAGTCCCGTCATGTCGCCATGAACATATTTTGTGCTGATTTCAGGAAGCCAGAAATCATAAAAATGAAGTCCTAAAAATGCTAAAATCACCAATCCACTTAAAATCATATTTCGGCTCACCCATGAGGAATTAGCACCACCATGATTTTGGGCATATTTAATTTTGCGAGCATTGCTGTTTTTGATTTCAAGCACAAATCCCATTACAAAATGAAATACTACTGCAAACATTAATACAGGCTGCATAATAAATTGAATCAACCAGTTGGTACCCATGAATTGAGAAATGTCATTAAAAACATCTCCACTAAAAACGGATGTCAGGTTGATAATAAAATGCTCAAATAAGAAAATCATTAGGAAGAATGCTGAAAGTGCCATGGCAAATTTTCTTCCAATCGAAGAATTAAAAATTCCGCTCATTTTTTGAAGTTAATTTATGTTGTTACAAAAATACGGTTGAATTAAATCATAGACAAAAAGTTAAGAAACTAAATTTATATTTAGAATGATTTTAATTTGAAATTTAATAAAGAAGTGGTAAATAATGTTCGGAAACTTAGTATTAATCTACAATTGGGATTAATCCTCGTAATCCCATATCAACCACTTGCTCTCCAGCATTTGGTTCATATTTTCCGTCAGAATTGACTTCAGTCCATTCAAAGCTATTATTAATTGAAAACGATAACGTGACAATAACATCCTTGGTCTCATTACCTGTTATGGTCAAACCATTTGCAAATTGACCTGTAACAACACATGACCCTTGTGGAATTGGAGATGAATCAAATAAGGGATTGGGTACAGTGGTGGCTCCTTCTGGGGCTTGCCCTTGTGATGTGAATCCTAAAGCTTCAAAAGCCCAAAATCCTTGAAGTCTATTTGCATTCACTTGTATTGTACTGCCATTTAAATCAAATGATGTGATATAGTTATTAAATCCAACAAAACTTGCTAATGTTCCTTGAATTTCTGTTCCGTTAACTAACAAATTGATCATTCCTTCTTGATAAGCCAATGAAACTCTCACCCATTGATAATTTCCAGAAGCCACTTCAGTTAAAGGAATAGTTAAAAAAGTTTCATCATCTCCAGCAAAGAGTGCATTTTGAAAATTGATGGCTTTATTTCCGCCGGCAGTTGTTTCGTCTCCTTTGTACACAATTTCACCTTTACCTAATAGAGTAGTCGCAGTTTGAGCAAACTCAATATAATTTGCACTCATTTTATTTACAAGCGGAGATTGAGCCGCATTTCCAGACAGAATTGTAGAAGGTTGACCAATATTATTTAAGCGAGGTTGATTAGCATCAAAATTGAATTTAATAATTAAGTTTGGTTGACTTGTATTATCATCTTTGTCTGAAGTACATGAAAAGAAGGC
>JAHEMV010000643.1 GCA_024643455.1 Cytophagales bacterium | reverse complement strand
CCATTGCTTCCTGAAAACAAACTTATGCTTGGTGATCTTGGGATTTTTGCCGGAAAAATTAAATGCAGAAATGCGCAAAAAGTTCATGACCATTTTAAAAAGCAAGGAATAGAAATATTAGGAGATGTTCATCTCTGCCCGGCAGGGATTAAGAATTTTTTTATCAAGGATCCGTTTGACAATTTATTCAATATCGTTGAGAGCACTTCCTGGTTTAAAAATGAAAATAAACTGACCGGAGGTAGTTTTGGTGCAATCATAGGCGTTTCAAATATGGAAGCATCAAAACATTTTTACTCGACAATACTTGGCTATGATGAAGTAGTTTATGAAATGAAGGGTAAATTTGATGGTTTTGATAAAATTTCAGGAGGCGATCAAACTTTTGAACGCGTTTTATTGAGACACTCTAAGCCGAGAAAGGGAAGCTTTAGTCCAATATTTGGACCCAGTGAAATAGAATTAGTAAAATCCATAGACCGAACACCTAATAAAATATACAAAAATAGATTTTGGGGTGATTTGGGATTTATTCATCTCAGTTTTGATATCGGTGGATACAGTGAACTGCGCGATTTATGTGCCTCTGAAGGTTTTCCATTTACAGTGGACAGTACTGCTGATAATAAAAATGGAGAAAGTTTTGATATGGGAGAGGCTGCTGGGCATTTTTCATATGTCGAGGATCCAGATGGTGCATTAATCGAATTTATTGAAACCCATAAGGTGCCTGTGGTCAAAAAATTAGGCATTTATCTTAATTTGAAGAAAAAAAATCCCGAAAAGCCATTATCTAACTGGATACTCAAAGCTTTCGCTTTCAATAGAGTAAAGGATTAGATATATTTTATCTTTAGCAATTAAACTTTTTGCTTTAAAATTTCACTTCAATATTTTCCTGTAAGTGAATTTTTGAATAAATAAATGCAAACAAATTTTTAAAATATTTCATATTTTTTCCAATGAATATAAATGGCAAACCGCATAGGACAATTTGGATTCATCCTGATAATAGTGAAATAATTCAAATTATTGACCAGCGAAAACTTCCTTTCAAGTTGATCATTGAAGACTTAATAAGTGTCGATGATATAGAAAATGCGATAGTCGATATGCATGTACGGGGGGCAGGTCTTATAGGAGCAACTGCAGGTTTTGGGATGTACCTTGCTGTCTGTAAATCCAGTGAAGACTCATTTAAAAAAGAACTTATGGTAGTTGGGGAAAGATTAAAAAATACCAGACCAACCGCTGTAAACCTTCAATATGCTGTTGAACGTCAAATTGAAGTGATCAATTCTTGCAATACTTTGGCACAATGTATAAGGGAAACGCGTTCTAAAGCGCAGGAAATTGCTGATGAAGATGCGGCCATGTGCAAATCAATTGGTGAGCATGGATTGGGAATTATTAAAGAAATAAGTGATAAAAAGAAGGGAGAAATTGTAAATATATTGACGCATTGCAATGCAGGATGGCTGGCTTTTGTAGATTATGGATCGGCCACCTCTCCAATATATTTGGCTCATGATAGTGGCATTAAAGTTCATGTTTGGGTTGATGAAACAAGGCCAAGAAATCAAGGCGCGCGCTTGACAGCCTGGGAATTGCTAATGCATGGTGTTTCGCATACGGTTATTCCTGATAATACAGGAGGCCATTTAATGCAACATGGTCTGGTTGATATTGTAATAACTGGAGCAGACAGGGTGACAAAGGCTGGTGATGCGGCAAATAAAATTGGTACTTATCTGAAAGCCCTTGCAGCTAAAGACAATAATATTCCTTTTTACGTGGCATTACCTTCATCAACGTTTGATTGGAAAATATCAGATGGAATAAAGGAAATTCCTATTGAACAGCGTGATGGAAATGAAGTGAAATATATGGATGGTTTATTGGATAAGGTTGAACAGAAATTTTTAATTATGCCTGAAAAAAGCAGCGTTGCTAATTATGGTTTTGACGTTACACCTGCTAGATTAATAACCGGTTTCATCACAGAAAGGGGTATTTGCAGCGCCTCGGCAGAAAGTATTCACCATTTTTTTTTCAGATAAATTCTAAAACCCTAGAAAATCCAAGGTTTTTTAAATTCCTATTTTGAGTGTATTTTATTTTTTAGGATAGGGGATATCCGCTAACATTTTTTTAACTGCATAATTGATAGCACGATCGGCATCTTCACCGTCACCAGCATCAATTTTAGCGACACCTTCAAGCACAAGTTTGTTTGCTTTCCTGTCAACCAAATCAAGAGTAACTGAACCTTGAGTATAATATTCATTAAAACTCCCAGGAGATACCGAAACACCTATTGATGCTCCATAAGGACTCACGCCGCCATAATATCCCATTCCATTATTGTAGGTAGTGGAGGTCGTGTTTTCAGTCCGGTTTAGTAAAGAATATAGATTTACCATAAGATCTGGATCATTAACAGACTTTTTAATTCCCTTCATTCCCAATTCCAATTCAATTGCCATTGCAAGTCTTCTTCTATTAACTTCCTTCATCTTTAAATATTCCTCTTTTACTTCATAGAAATTAAACGTTTTGTATGAAGAAAAATCTATATTTTTATCATGGGTTGTATAGACTTTTAATGAACTGCTACAACTGTAAAAAAATAACGTAATGATTATGGTTATCGATAAGGTAAATTTCATGTAGATTCAGTTTTATAATTTTGCGGCAAAGTAAACAAATAATATTTAATGTATCTTATAAATCTAAATTCCAATAAAATGTTTAGTTAAACAGTTTAGTATTT
>JAHEMV010000642.1 GCA_024643455.1 Cytophagales bacterium | reverse complement strand
ATGGGACTGTAGATTATTTTGTGTTTACGTCGAATGATGAGAAAAAATTGAATTTTATTTCGTGGGTCAAATTTTTTTTAAAAAATTTGTAACATGAAACATCACAAATCAGACAATCCATTAATTGAAGAGTTGGTATCCCAACTCAAAGGCCCTGAAGATTTCAGGAATTTGCAGGATCTATTGCTCAAAAGAGGAATAGAAGCACTGCTTAAAGCAGAGATGAACCATCATCTTGGTTATGGCAAAGGGGACAAACCTGCAAAAGATAATATTCGCAATGGGTATTCCGTCAAGACGCTGAAAACATCTAGTGGAGACCAGCTTATCTCGGTACCTCGAGATCGGAAGGCAGAATTTGATCCCGTGATCTTACCCAAGCATAAGACGATTACCAAGGAACTGGAAGATTGTATTTTATTATTGTATGCTAAGGGCATGAGTAATGCAGACATCATAGATTTTATGGAGCATACTTATGGAGTGAGTTACTCTGCGAGCGCTATTTCACTGATTACCAATTCATTGTTGGAAGACATTAAAGCTTGGCAAGGCCGACCTTTGGATGATCAGTATGCCGTTGTATGGATAGATGGCATACATTACAAAATCAGATCTGAAGGCCAGATAGTCTCCAAGGCCTGTATGGTCATATTGGGAATTAATACAGCTGGAGAGCAGGAAATACTCAGTTTGCGCATTCATGAAAAGGAGACTGCTGCTGCCTGGGTGGACATGCTCGATGATCTGAAAAGTCGGGGAGTAAAAGATATTTTATTCCTGTGCTCGGATAACCTGACAGGTCTTGAAAAGGCGGTGGATGCAGTTTTCCCAAATACCGTTCGCCAAATTTGTATTGTCCATCAAATCAGAAACAGTCTCAATTATGTATCTTATAAAGATCGAAAAGCCATCATGGCAGATATTAAAAAGATATACAAGGCTTCCAATGAACAAATGGCCATAGATGCCTTCAATGAATTCAAGGCTAAATGGTCTGGTAAATACCATTTAGTGGTCAAATCCTGGGAGACAAACTGGACAAATCTCACTGCTTTTCTGGCATATCCATTGGAGATCAGAAAACTCATTTACACTACTAATATCATAGAAAGCTTCAACGCCAGCCTTCGCAAATACACTAAAAATAAAAAAGTCTTCCCTACTGATGATGCAGCCCTAAAATCCATTTATCTTGCGGCACAGCAAATCAGAAAAAAATGGGAAAAAGCAAGATTAGGTTGGTCGCAAATCTATAATCAGCTTACCATTTATTTTGAAAATAGAATTATTATTAATTAACAAGGTCCCATGAAATTAAATTTGATTTTTCCAAAACACAAAATTATGCACGAGCTCAATTATATAGTTTAAATATTACGATCCAAGGACTACTTCCACTGTTCGGACAGATTCATTTCTCAAATATTTTACGTTTACTTTATCCCCTGCTTTATATTTTTCCAGGATCAAAAAAAGATCGTTGATATTGGAAATTTTATTACCATCTATTTCTGTAATAATATCCCCAAAAATAATCTCCCCACTACTTGTTTGCTGCAAGGCTTTTAAACCAGCTTTGGCGGCTCCGCCATCAGGTACTAAACCCATAATCATAGCACCTTTGACATCCCAATCCTGAGCATACTTTTGTGGAAGTGGTTCTATACCCAATTTAGGTCTTTTAAACTCTCCATATTTGATCAGATCCGGCACAACCATATTGACTTCGTCAACTGGAATAGAAAATCCTATACCTGCTGATGCTCCGGAAGGACTATAAATCATCGTATTTACACCAATCAACCTGCCTCTACTGTCAAGTAACGGACCTCCGGAGTTTCCTGGATTAATGGCAGCATCTGTCTGTATGACGTCCCTGATAGGTCTGCCACCGACTGAAGTTATTTCTCTTCCAAGCGCACTGATAACCCCAGTGGTCAGCGACTGATCTAATCCAAAAGGATTTCCAATGGCATATACTGATTGTCCCACCCTAAGGGTTGATGACTGACCAATTGGAATAGGTTTTAGTTTGTTTTCCGGTGCTTTGATTCTCAAAACAGCTAAATCTTTATTGGGCTCTGTACCAATAACTTCAGCATCCCAGGTTGTCCTGTCGCCCAAGGTTACTTTAAATTTTGATCCATTTTGGATAACATGAAAATTCGTAATGATATGCCCTTTGGTATCCCAAATAAATCCTGATCCTGAACCGGCCGGTATCTCTGTAATATTTCTGGACCAATAATCTCTTTGCTGATTAAGTGTAGTAATATAACAAACTGAAGGAGCAGATGACTCGAATAGGTCAATAGTCGCCTGTTCGCTATTGGTAAGGTAAATCACAGAATCAATCGTACGCTTATCCGCATGTATATCTGTAGGTTTTATTCCACTGGAAGATATGTCATCAGTATTGGAAATATTTAAGAAATTACTCGTTTCTGAAAAAAACTTCGATCCCAAGAAGATCCCCACTCCAAGTATTGCTATAAATAATAATAATCGTCCCATATGATTGAAAAACACTTTGATGATAAGTATTAAACAGAAAAACCATAAAAATGTGCGATAAAAATATTTAAAGTTTTGCTAAATTCCGAAGATATCGACTAACTCTATATCTTTCATCGTGATATGTCAAATATAAGTCGTCCAAAGTATTTACCAACCTGGTATAGCCCAACTCTTTACCCCAAATCAGCAATCCTTTAGGATAATTAACTCCATAAACCACTGCAGTTTCAATATCTGACAAACTGCATATTTG
>JAHEMV010000002.1 GCA_024643455.1 Cytophagales bacterium | reverse complement strand
ATGCTCACTTCTGTAGGTTTGCTCAAACAAAACGAATTGGAAATACTTTCCAAAGAATTGTCAAATATCCATAAGGAAATTGAAGGAGGGAACTTTAAAATAGAAGAGGGCGTAGAAGATGTTCATTCCCAGGTAGAATTGATGCTCACAAGTAGATTGGGTGATATAGGCAAAAAAATCCATTCGGGAAGATCCAGAAATGATCAGGTATTGTTGGATTTAAAATTGTTTATGCGTGCTGAAGTACTTGAAATAGTCGAATTGGTACAACAGCTATTTGATCGTTACATTTTCCTGAGCAATCAATATAAGGATGTTCTTTTGCCAGGTTATACCCATTTGCAAGTCGCAATGCCGTCGTCTTTTGGTTTGTGGTTTGGGGCTTATGCAGAGTCATTGGCTGATGATTTGGCAATTTTAAAAACGGCTTATGAAATTGTCAACAGAAATCCATTGGGATCAGCAGCAGGTTACGGGTCGTCTTTTCCGCTGAACCGGCAGATGACTTCAGATCTTCTTGGATTTGAATCGATGAATTATAATGTGGTTTACGCGCAGATGGGTAGAGGAAAAGCCGAGAAAGTTTTAGCCAATGCGATGGCTACCATAGCAGAAACAATTGGTAAATTTTCCATGGATGTTTGTTTGTACATGGGTCAAAACCATGGATTTATAGGCTTTCCGGTAGAATATACTACAGGATCGAGCATTATGCCGCATAAGAAAAATCCAGACGTTTTTGAGTTGATACGTGCCCGATCAAATAAATTAAAAGCATTACCCAATGAAATTGCCATGATCACCACAAATTTACCATCTGGTTATCATCGCGACTTGCAGCTGATAAAGGAGAGTTTTATGCCAGCTTTCAGTAACTTAAAATCGTGCCTTTACATGACCCGATTTATGCTGGAGAAAGTAAATGTTCGGGAAGATATTATAAAAGAAGAAAGGTATAAATACATGTTCAGTGTAGAGTTGGTCAATCAGCTTGTTTTGGAAGGGATGCCATTTCGCGATGCTTATGTTGAAGTTGGTAGAAGGATTGAAAAAGGCGAATTTGAAGTTCCATCTAAATTGGCGCATACCCATGAAGGAAGCCTTGGAAATTTGTGTAATGATAAAATTGCTGAACGTTTTCAACAAAAGCATGCATTTTTTGTAGAACAACAAAATTTAATTTCTGATCGCTTAACGTCTTTGTTAAATTAAACATCACCTTAAAACCTTTACTCTTGAGTAAGAAACTGGAAGATAAGATTGTCATTGTTACTGGAGCTACCAGTGGCATGGGTGCAGCAATTGCAAAATTGTTTGCATCTGAAGGAGCAAAAGTAGTGGTAAACGGAAGGAATAAGGAGAGGGGAGAACTAATAGTCAAATCTATTATTGAAATTGGTGGAATCGCAAGTTTTGTACAAAGTGACATTTCAACTGAAGAAGGCAATTCAACTCTTTTTAATGAAACCATCAAATTGTATGGTGGACTGGATATCGTAGTTGCCAATGCCGGCTTTTTAGGATTAGGTTCCATTACTGAAGTATCTGTTGAAACCTGGAATAAAGTCATAAACACGAATTTAAATAGCATTTTTTATCTCCTGAGATTGGCCATTCCCGAGATGCTTAAGCGTGGTCTGGGAAATGTGATCATCAATGGATCGATCGCAGCATTCAAAAGTTTCCCAAATCACCCGGCCTATTGCGCCACTAAAGGGGCGCTTGTTCCATTAATTAAACAGATTGCCCTGGATTATGCACCAAAAATACGCGCCAATTTGATTTGCCCTGGGCCTATTGATACCCCATTGATTTGGGATTCTGCACAGGCATTTCCAAATCCTGAAAAAGCGGTTTCAGACGCAGCTAATGCTACATTACTCAATAGGTTAGGGAGGCCAGAAGATGTGGCCAAAGCAGCACTATTTTTAGCCTCAGAAGACTCCTCGTTTATTACTGGAACCACACTCATTGTGGATGGGGGCAGATTGATTACTTAATAGGTTTAACCGGAGATTAGATTGAAATTTTTCGTGTTGGAATACCTAAATAAAACTCTTTTTTATCCGAATTAATTTGAACATAATTTTTTTGATTTTTCATTTCACCAATTACGGTGTTAAAGGACTATATAGAGTATAAAAGAATTAAATACTGCAAAGCAAATCGAAAGCAGATTTACAGTATGGTTGTTTAGCCAACCTCGTTTTTGCCAGGTTGCACCCAGTACTGAATCCATCAGATTCCCAAGGAATCCACTAATTGTTATAATCGTAAATACGGTCAAATTTTGATCATTTAACCATGAAATACTTCCGATTACGGCACTACCTAAAACACCAAATATTATCCCCTGGGCACTTATTGCTCCATCCATGCCTCTTTTGGCAGATTTAAAATTAATAATGGAGAAATACTTTTTGCCGTAAGCTGTTCCAAGTTCAGAAGATAAGGTATCTGAACAAGCGGCAGCGAAACTAGTCATCACCATCATACCAAAATGGTATTGATATATTGGAAATTGTAAGGACAAAATGGATAAAATAAAAGCCGGGCCTCCATTAGCTAAAACATTAATTATACCCCTTTTCCCATCATTTTCCTGAGCCAGATTGTATTGATTTTTTTTATCCTTTTCCCAGGATGTTGCTAATGAACCAAGAATAAAAAAAATGGCTAATGCCGATAGTCCTTCTATCCCGATCCCAAACATTATTGTTGTAGCGAGGATTATTCCCGCTATGGCCCCTTTCAAATCTATTTTTTTTAAGAAATAGGCTATAAGTGCTGCTAAAAAAATCAAGATAAAAATCATCCACATTTTAAGTTCCTATTAATAATATTCTCAAAGCATTCGAAAGCAAAAGCCCTATTTGCAAAATATATGTAAACTATACCCAAAATAAGAATACTTTAAAAAGATTTAATTTAAATCAGTGAACCGACAACAATAGCTTTTGATCATTCCAATTTAAATTAAATCTCATATCCTTATATCCGTTATTTTGGAGTTTGAAGTTTTAGATTTTATTTATCTTAACTGTATATTCGTACAAAAATATACTTCTATGGATAAGTTTTTTGGTTTTCTAAAAAAGTTGGCAATCATCATAGTATTGTTAGCAGTTGCTGTTATGGTGTTTTTAAATGTTGCCGATTATTCTTCCGGTTTTAGGGCTGGAGTTCCAACTAAATTGAGTAAGAAAGGAATAATTATAAAAACGTATGAAGGGACACTGAATGTCGGAGGATTAACCAATTCTGCTGAAGGGGCCATTCCAACAACGTGGGATTTCACTATAAAACAATCCGCTGATAGTGTAATTGGCAAACTCGACAAAGCCATTCTGGAAGGGAATCGAGTAAAGCTTATGTACGAAGAAAAATATGTTCGGTTTTTCTGGTTAGGAGATACCAAATATTTCGTTTATGATGTCGAAGTGTTAAATCGTTAAAACATCCTTTATTCCTCTCTTAAAGCATCAACAGGATTTGCCAATGCTGCTCTGATGGTATGATAGCTGACGGTAATAAATGTGATGATAAATGCAACAAAAGCTGCTGAAGCAAATGTAATCCAGCTCATTTCCATAGCATATGCAAAGTTTTCAAGCCATTTTTCCATGAAAAAATAAGAAATTGGTAAGCCAATAGTAATGGAAATTAACACCAGGATTAAAAACTCCTTCGATACCAAATAAACCAATCTTGGGACACTTGCACCAACCACCTTGCGGATACTGATTTCCTTATTTCTTTGTTCTGCTGTATAGGAAGCCAATCCGAGCAAACCAAGACAAGCAATAGACAAAGTGAGCAACGCAAATACTGAAAAAATTTGCCCCCTTTTCTCATCGTTTTTATATTGCTCAGCAAACTCCTGATCAAGAAAATTATAGTCAAATGGCTGGTCAGTATTTACTTCCTTCCAAACCGCTTCTACTTTAGCAATTTCGTTTTTTATATCTTTTCCATCAATTTTGATATGTAGAACGATATTGTTTTCACTTAGGTAAAATAAGAGTGGCTCGATCGGATTGTAAAGTGAAGCATGATGATAATCTTTGACAACCCCGATAACCTGTAACTGTCGCGCGCCTTCAGCTGTGCCAAAAGCAAATTTTCTTCCCAATGCTGATTGCCACCCCATACGTTTCATCATAGCTTCAGTCACAATCACTGCTGAGCTGGTATCGGATGGAATCTCCCTGGAAAAATCCCGTCCTTCAACAATGTGCATACCCAATGTACTGACATAGTCATAGTCGATGCCATATAGATCAATGCCTCGTTCTACCATTTCTCCTTTTTCGTCTTCAACACGAATTAGATTTTTTCCTACACCATAACCAGGGCTTGTGGTGGCAGTTGATGCATCCAGCACTTCAGGAGCTTCAAGAAGTTTAGATCTAAGTACTGGGTATTTTTGTCGAACAGCCTCAGAAGGCATTGATAGCCGAATGATGTGTTCTTTGTCAAATCCAAGATCTTTCTCCTGCAAATATTGTAGCTGATCATAAACCAGCCAGGTACAGATGATCATAATGATAGAAATAGAAAATTGAAGAATTACCAGCCCTTTTCTAAGAAATGCATTACCTCCGCGGGCACTATTTTTACCCTTCAAAACGACTACTGGATTGAATGAAGAAAGATAAAAAGCAGGATAACTACCTCCAAGAATCCCCACAAAGACAATGATGGACATAAACCCAAAAATCAACATCGGATTTTGAAGCCATGATAATGAAATGTTTTTTTCTAAAAGATCATTAAAAAATGGGAGTATGGCAATCACAAGGATCATACTGATTACAAAAGAAAAAACGGTTAGCACAAGTGATTCAACAATAAACTGGCTTATCAATTGGATACGATGTGACCCCATAACTTTTCTGATCCCCACTTCTCTAGAACGATTGGCAGATCGTGCAGTAGCCAAATTCATATAGTTGATGCTTGCTATTATGAGCATGAAAAAAGCAACAGCTGAGAAAATGTATACGTATTTGATGTCTCCGTTGGCTTCACCTTCATAGTGGCTATGCAAATGGATATCCGTTAGTTTTTGAATTTTATAAACAAAATTGACCCCATATTGCTTGAAAATAGGTGCACAAAATTCGTTGTATATCTCTGAAAGTTTGGCTTCGAAAGCTATAGGATCTTGCAGATTGGGAGTATAGAGGTAGGTGAAAACACCAAAATTACCCCAGCTTCCAGTTCTTCCTTGTTCTTCAAGACTACTAACTGAAACTAATCCATCAAAAGAGAATTGAGAATTTTTGGGCACATTTTCAATTATGCCAGTCACTTTATATAATTTATTTTCTGTTTCTACAGACTCCCCAAGCACATCCGTTCTTCCAAAATATTTAATGGCCAAATCTTTCGTAAGTACGATAGAGTTTGGCTCGTAAAGGGCTGTTTGAGAATTTCCAGCAATGAAAGAATACGTAAAAACATCAAATACTGCAGAATCGGCAGCATATACCTCTTCTTCATAAAACTTCAAATCATTTTTTTTAAACAACGTCCTTCCTATGCCAATAAATCGGACATATTCTTCAACTTCGGGATACTTGTCTTTTACAGTAGGGCCGAATGGAATTTGGGCCACCACCCACGTAAATTCATCATCTACTTCAGTAATATTGGTGATAACACGATATATGTGATCGCCATTTACATGATACTGATCGTAACTTAGTTCGTCCAGGATATAAAGCAATAGGAAAATGCTTGATGTGATTCCAACTGTTAAGCCAAGAATATTAATGATACTGTATCCTTTTTCTCTTTTAATATTTCTAAAGGCAATTATGAACAAGTTTCGCAGCATGATAAATTGATTAAATAACTGTGATAAAATAGCGATGAATTTTCGTGACTTACCAGAAGGATGATTTAAACGGAAAAATAGTTTTACAGAATAACTTATTTCGTGATCATTAGAAATGGAATTTGTTAATTAATATTATTCTTATCCATTGAACATTATAACATTGTACAATTCAATCAATTTGATTTTACTTTTAGATTGCATTGTGATAAAATGAGCTTAAAAAATGAATACTTCTTTCAACTTTGTTTAGAAACGGATAAAAATTGGAGAAAATCGTTTTATCGCAATTTACCTTAAATGATCCTTCTGAATGTTATTTAAGCCTTTTTCATTCGAACTGTAATTGCCCGAATATTATTTTTAAGTGAAACCATCTGAATATCCAATCCATCTCCGTACTTTTGCGGCTTGAAATAAGACGGAATAGGGAAAAACTGATGCAATCGATTAGAAATATTGCCATTATCGCACACGTAGATCATGGAAAAACAACACTTGTTGATAAAATTATTCATGAGTGCAGGACATTGGATCCAAGGAAGGAAAGTGGAGATTTAATTTTGGATAGTAATGATCTGGAGCGAGAGAGAGGCATAACAATCCTTTCAAAAAACGTGTCGGTCAATTATAATGGAGTTAAAATCAATATCATTGATACTCCAGGTCACTCCGATTTTGGAGGAGAGGTAGAACGTGTTTTGAAAATGGCGGATGGAGTACTTTTACTCGTCGATGCCTTTGAAGGGCCGATGCCTCAAACGCGGTTTGTACTTGGAAAAGCAATCGAACTTGGCCTGAAGCCGATTGTTGTAATCAACAAAGTCGATAAGGAGAACTGCCGGCCTGATGAAGTGCATGAAGCAGTTTTTGATCTGATGTTCAATTTGGATGCAACGGAAGATCAATTGAATTTTGAAACGATATATGGTTCATCCAAACATAACTGGATGAGCACGGATTGGAAAAATAAAACCGAGAATATCATTCCACTCCTGGACACGATTATAGAAGTTATTCCGGAAGCACCATACAGAACTGGTGATTTGCAAATGCAAATTACTTCACTCGATTTTTCTAATTTTTTAGGTAGAATTGCTATAGGTAGAATTTTCAAAGGAGATATACAAGAAGGAAAGGATTACGTAATCTGCAGAAAGGAAGGCTCTCCCAAAAAAGTACGCATCAAAGAGTTATATGTGTTTATTGGCCTGGGACGAGAAAAGGTTAAAACGGTAAGAAGCGGTGATATTTGTGCCATTGTTGGATTGGATGATTTTGAAATTGGAGATACAATTGCGGACATAAACAATCCAGAGCCGCTGCCAAGAATAAAGGTGGATGAGCCTACCATGAGTATGCTGTTTACGATCAATAATTCTCCATTTTTTGGTAAGGAAGGAAAATTTGTGACTTCTCGGCACCTTCGGGACAGATTGATGAAGGAAACAGAAAAAAACCTGGCTTTACGGGTTGAAGAAACTTCATCGGAAGATAAATTTATGGTTTTCGGAAGAGGCATTTTGCACTTATCCATTTTAATCGAGACCATGAGAAGGGAAGGCTACGAATTGCAAGTTGGCCGACCTCATGTCATTATCAAGGAAATCAACGGAGTAAAATGTGAACCATTTGAATACCTTGTAATAGATGTACCTGAAGTTTCTGAGGGTAAAGTTATTGAACTCGTTACACAGCGTAAAGGACAATTGCAGGTGATGGAGCCCAAGGGAGATTTGAAACATCTCGAGTTTATTATTCCTTCAAGGGGTTTGATTGGTTTGAGAAACAATATGATGACGGCAACACAGGGAGAAGCTGTGGTGACGCACCGATTTAAAAGTTTTGAACCATACATTGGAGAAATAACTTCTAAAGCAAAAGGTTCACTTGTTTCAATGGAAAAAGGTATGGCACTAACGTATGCTATCGACCGTCTTCAGGATAGAGGCCGATTCTTTATTGAAGCAGGTGAAAATATCTACAAAGGCCAGATTGTTGGCGAGCATACCAGGGACAATGACATTGAAGTCAATGTGATTAAAGGAAAGAAACTGACGAACATGCGTGCCTCAGGTTCTGATGATAGTGCTAAAATCACTCCTAAAATTGTGTTTTCTCTGGAGGAATCATTGGAGTATATTAAGGATGACGACTATCTCGAGATTACACCAAAAAGTCTGAGAATGCGAAAAATTGGTTAGTAGAATTCCAATAAATAGCGTTTCAGCTTAAATTTCAACTATTTTTTGTAGAGGTTTCTTTTTTTGGAGGTTTTATATAAATTTGAAACTAGTTTTATTTCTAATTTTAATTTTATAATGAATAACGGTAAAATAAAATTCTTTAATGAGACCAAGGGATATGGATTTGTTAAAGATAGCGACACAGAAAAAGAGTATTTTGTACATGTTTCAGGGCTTATCGATAAAGTTAAGGATGAAGATGAAGTAACATTTGAGCTTGCAGAAGGACGTAAAGGTTTGAATGCGGTGAATGTTCGCTTAGCATAGATAGTGACTAATAGAAATTTGTTTGAAGCTTCACACTGAGTGAGGCTTTTTTTATTTGCTTAAGAGAAGATAATTCATGGCAAAATACAGACTACTCAGCTTCGAAGAACTCTATGAACTAGAAAAGGAATTTATTGAATTCCTGATTTTAAACGGTATTGTAGCAGAAGATTGGGTAAAAATGAAAGAATCAGAGCCTGAAAAAGCTGAAAAAATGATTCATCTTTTTAGCGATGTGGTTTTTGAGCAAATCATGAGAAAAACACAATTTGTAGAGCGACGAAGCCAGGAGAAGGTAGAAGTTTTTCAATGTCTTGCTGATAAGTTTGTCATTGTTTGTTTGGATGCTACCAAGATTGGCAATGCCAATTTCAAATCGCACCAGTATTTAGAAAAATCCTTAATAGATCCGCCAGCACACCTCGAAGTCTATACATATGATCAAATTTATCGCAATGTTCGCGAGCTTGAAATATTTAGTTTAATTGAAAATGAAGGTGAAATAACGAATGGAGAGTTGTTTAAAAAACTATGTTTGTTTTTGCCTCAATAATCAAATACCCCAGTTTTTGTTTCTTTTAAAACGAATAGCAAGTCCAAGAAACCCAGGTGGTGCCAACAATATTGTCGGAACGGTAGATAAAAATGGTTCTGGAGTTCCTTTCATATTATGTACTACAAACACCAAAAAAGTGGTTATAGCGGAAACGATTAACACCGAAATCGGGATAGAAGCATATTTGTTTTTAATCTTTATCAGAAAAAATTCCAATATTTTGACAATGATTCCGCCAAATAAAAAAGTGTAAGTTGCCTGTTTCAAGGCTGCAGTAGTTGCCAATTCCCAACCATGGTCATGATTGATATAATATACAATGCTTCCCATAATAAATGCACCTGCTAAACCTACTCTGGGATTAAAATATTTGTTGAATAACTTCAAAACCGGAATTCTAAATTAATGATTACCTTTGTCGTTGCAAATGTAGCATAAATGAAGATAGGAGAGATAAATACGTTGAAAGTGGCCAGAGATACTCCTCACGGCATTTTTTTAGTTGATGAAGAAGGTGAAGATGTCTTGCTCCCAGGCAAGTACCTTACTGGATCTGAAAAAGAAGGAGATGTCTTAGCGGTTTTTCTGTATAATGATTCAGAGGATCGCATTGTGGCTACCACAGAAAAGCCAAAAATCAAGCTCAATGAATTTGCTGCTCTTAAAGTGATAGATGTAAACAAAAGTGGTGTTTTTTTGGACTGGGGATTGGAAAAGGATCTTTTAGTTCCGTTTAAAGAACAAAATAAAAAAATGCAATTGGGTAATACCTATGTTGTCAGGATGTACCTTGATGAAGAGACAGATCGGTTAGTGGCTACAGCAAAAGTAAAGAAATTCCTTAGCAACGATGATCTTATGATTGGTGAAAAAGATCAGGTGAATTTAATCGTTTTTAATCAAAGCGATTTGGGCTATGATGTAATCATCAATGAAAAACATATGGGTTTAGTTTTCAGAAATGAAGTATTTGCGCCGGTAAAAATTGGAGATAAACTAACTGGATTTGTTAAAAAAATACGGCCTGATGGTAAGATTGATATTAGTTTGCAGCCCGATATCAAAACCCACATTGAAAATAGTAATGATGAGATATTAAGTGCACTTGTTTCTCATGGTGGTGTTTTGAAGTTGTCAGATCAAAGTACCCCCGAAGAGATCTATGAAACTTTGCATATAAGCAAAAAGACCTTTAAAAAATCCATCGGAAATCTTTATAAACAGGGTAAGATCACACTTGATCACAATCAAATTACCATGGTTAAATGATAAAGAGCAAATACAATATCCAAGTGCTTTGGCTATTCATACATTTGTTTCTAATTACAGATTATATTTCAGCTCAGACTCCTTGGGAAAAGGTTTTGAAAAACGAAAGTGGTGTTGTTATAGAACAAAATCAGCAGGTAGAAATTGGTATCAGCGACGATGGAAATTTGGAAATTCAAGCTCATATTTATGAAGAAACACAGCATTTTAGTGACAATGCCAGTTTGTACCGTGAGCAATCCGTTAGCTATTCAAGCACCTTTACAGAAATTAGAGATTTAGAAGCTTATTCATTGATCCCTGATGAGAAAAATAAGTTTAAAAAAATCCCGGTTAAAGATTTTGTGACCACGGATTCCAGGTCTTCTGGAGTATTTTATGATGATCAAAAGCAAATCACCTATCTATTTCCTGCTTTATCTGCAGGGTCCAAAACGGTAATTTCTTACACTAAAAAATATAACGAACCTAGATTGTGGGGATACTATATGTTTTCTTCATTTTTCCCGGTAGAGAAGAGTATTTATTCAGTTAAAGCACCGCAGGAAGTAAAATTGAAATTCAGCACGTTTGCAATTGATGATGACAAAGTAAAATTTACCACTGAAAAAAAAGGTAAAAATATTATATATACCTGGACAGCAGATCATTTAAAAAGAATTGAGTTGAGTAAGGGTGCAAATGGTGTATTGCATTCGGCACCACATTTGATCATTCATGTCGATTCCTATGAGTATGCAGGGAAGAAATACAATGTGCTGGGCGATGTAAACGATCTGCATGAATGGTATCAGAATTTCCTAAATGATGTCGATGATAAGGATAATGAGAGTATAAACAAAATGGTAGATAATATTATTGCTGGAAAAAGCACTGAATTGGAAAAAGTAGAAGCGATATATGATTGGGTGCAACAAAACATCAAATATATTGCCATTGAAGATGGTTTAGGTGGATTTCGTCCAAGGACAGCCAACACTGTTTTCACACGTAGATATGGAGATTGCAAGGATATGAGCAATCTAATTCACACCATGTTAAATGCGGCAGATATAGCTTCAAACCTGGCCTGGATTGGCACAACCGCAATACCGTACACGCATAATGAGGTGCCAACACCAATGGCAGATAATCATATGATATGTGCGTATGTCCATGCAGGAAAATATTATTTTCTTGATGCCACAGACCAGTATAATATTTTGGGAACGCCAACAAGTCATATCCAGGGCAAAGAGGCATTGGTAAATAAAGGAACTACGGATTTTGAATTGGTAAATGTTCCAGTGGTTGATGCAGAAAAAAATAGTTCTATTGACTCTGTATTTTTGCATATTGAAGATAAGATGGTATTGGGATCTGGACAGGCCAGATATTCAGGATATAAAAAAATACCTATTGCAAATAACCTGGAAAACCTGAATGATTCTGATAAAAAATCCTTTTTATCCATGTTGTTAATAAAAGGTAATAATAAATTCTTACTTGATTCTGTAACGACGCAACATGTTTCCGATAAGAATAATGCCTTACAGATAAATTATGATTTTTCCATAGGAGATTATATATGGAATTCTACAGACGAAATATTCATAAACCCACATTTGAACAAGGAGCTTGAAAATGGATTAATTGATATTCCGCAAACAAATGAAGATATATTTTACCCTTACAAAAGTCAGAGCACAAATGTTTATTGTATAAACATACCGGATGATTTCACGGTTAATTTTTTGCCTGAAGATACACAATATGAAAGTGAAGATTTTGGTTTTAGTATATCATACAAAGTTGAAGGTGATCAAATACTTATCCATCAAAAAATAAATATAAATACGCTCCAGCTCAAAATAGATCAATTTGAGTCTTGGAATAAGATGATAAAAGGGTTATTTGCGGCGTATAAGGAATCGATCGTTTTGGGTAGGAAATAATAGGAAGTGAGATGAGGTTTATAAAGAAGTTTGTTTTTATCGTTTTTCTGATTTCTCAGCAATTATGTTTTGCAACAGGTTTATTTTCTGAGCAATATGATTGGATTAAACAAGGTGAGTTTGAACAAATTCAGATTGAAGGCAAGCCGCAAAAGGCCATTATTTTGAAGGATCTCAAAGCAGTGGAATTTTATTTTGATAATGAGTATAATTCCTTAATGCAGCTTTACACCGTTCATTCCAAAGTTCAGGTAAATACGCATGAAGCTGTAGAAATTTATAATAAACATTATATTCCAATGGCAAGGGTTGTGGGAATTGAAGACTTGCGGGTACGGGTGATTACCAAAGATGGAATAAAAGAAATCAATAAGATTGATCTTAAGGACTATGAAGGAAAAGATAATTATTCTTCATACAAATATTTTGCAATTGAAGGGGTAGAGGTAGGGAGTCAAATAGAATACATCTACACCTTGAAAATGATGCCGCAACTTGAAGGCGGGAGAGAGTTTTTTCAGTCCGATGAATATAAATTGAACACAGAATTTCATTTGTATTGCGAAAGCAAAATGTATTTTAACTTTAAAAGTTACAATGGTTTTCATGAAATGGAATTGGATACGACTATAGAGGGGAAAAACCATTATATAGCTTCTATGTCCAAAATTGATCCGTTGGAACCAGAATTATACGCTCCATACAACAATAGCCTGATGCGTGTCGAATATAAACTCGATCATATAAAACCTGCTGATGGAGTTAAATTATATACTTACGCTCAGCTCTCAAATCAGCTGGATCAATATCTGCGCTCGAATATCTCTAAAAAAGATGTGAAGTCTATAAAAACACTGGCAACTAAACTTGATCTTGAAAGCCTCACAAATGAGAATAAAATCAGGAAAATAGAAGATTACATAAAGCGAAATGTTACCACATCAGATCAGCATGATGATGAAATGGAAAATCTTGAAGTAATTCTTGAAAAACTTGTTGCCAACCAGAGAGGCACAATAAAACTTTACATGGCCTTATTTGATCTTTATGATATTAATTATAGCTATGGTTTGACGTCCGACAGAACAAAAGTAACTATGGATCCAAGTTTTGAATCCTACAGTTTTTTAGAAAACTATATATTTTACTTTCCCGAATTGGATAAATATATGGCTCCCACAGAGACATTATATCGCTTGGGATATGTACCATTTTACTGGTGCAATAATTATGGGCTTTTTATAAAAAGTCAAAAACTTGGTGAAATCAGCATGGCAGTACCAGAAGTTAAGTTTATTGAACCTTTGCCCTTTAATGAAAATGAAGACAAACTTGATATAAAAATTAATTTTGAAGGTGAATTCGATAAGATGAACGTACAAATAGTGCGAACGCTTAGCGGATACAATGCTACTTATATACAACCCATTTTTGATCTAATTCCTGAGAAAGAGACAAAACTGGTTGTAAACGAATTATTGAATTTATCTGGGAAAGACATTGATCTTAATGAATTTAAACTGGTTAATTTATCTCTGGATTCGTTTTATAGAAAACCATTCATTATAAAAGGCCAGGCATCAACCAGGAGCTCATTTTATGATAAAGCTGGAAGCCGATATTTATTGAAAATAGGTGAGGTTATTGGCGAACAAGTAGAAATGTACCAGGAAGAGGACCGCAAATTGCCTGTAGAAAATGAATTTAATCGGAATTACGAAAGAAGAATTCAATTTGAAATCCCGAAGGGTTATCGTGTGCGCAACCTCGATGATTTGAAAATGGATATTTTCCATGAAGAAAATGGTGTTAAATCCATGGGATTTAATTCAGATTACATGGTTGACGGAAATTTAGTTCTGGTTACGGTTAAAGAGTATTACAAACAACTCGATTATCCATTGGAATATTTTGAACAATTCAGAAAAATCATCAATGCTGCGGCCGACTTCAATAAGAAAGTGTTGATCTTTGAAAAAGGATAATGTCTTTAAGCTGACCATTACCTTAATGTGGGAAACATTTTAATATCATTCTGGTTTACTACTGTAATTTACAAAGTAACATAATCTTGAATATGAAGTACAACCAGATCTTTTCAACAGTCATCATTTTATTTTTTGTTACAATTCAGGCATGTGGACAAAAAACATCAAACATAAAAAGCAGTATGGAAAACAAGCATAATTTGGAATTAGCGACATTTGGAGCAGGATGCTTTTGGTGCGTAGAAGCAATATTTCAGCGTGTTGAAGGTGTAGATACAGTCGTGTCAGGATATGCTGGTGGATCTGTAAAAAATCCATCCTACAAGGAGGTTTGTCAGGGGACAACGGGACATGCAGAAGTTTGCCAGTTAAGT
This sequence comes from Cytophagales bacterium, assembly GCA_024643455.1. Taxonomy (GTDB): domain Bacteria; phylum Bacteroidota; class Bacteroidia; order Cytophagales; family Cyclobacteriaceae; genus JAAUQL01. The sequence continues at coordinate 25,437 of JAHEMV010000002.1, read as the reverse complement.
TATGATCCTGCTGTCGTGAGTTATGAAGAATTACTTGAAATATTCTGGAAAACTCATGATCCCACCACATTAAACAGACAAGGTAACGATGTTGGGACTCAATATCGGTCTGCAATTTTCTACCACAATGAACATCAAAAAGAATTGGCAGGCGCCTATAAAAAGAAGTTGAACGAATCCAAAGCATTTCCAAATCCCATTGTAACAGAAATAGTTCCATTTGAAGTAATGTATCCTGCAGAGAATTATCATCAAAATTATTTTAATGAAAATGGTTCTCAACCATATTGTAGTTTTGTCATCAAACCTAAAGTTGATAAACTGGAGAAAGTATTTAAAGACAAATTGAAAAATTAAGAAGCTGATAGGGGTTTTGAAGTTCCGATTTAAAGACTGATTGTTAACTTGGGCATTCGGTTTTATGAAGGAACTAAATTATTCAAACTAATGACTTTCATTTTTTTCTTTTTTTGAAGTGAAACAAGATCTTTACTTTGAAAAATGATCGATACATAGCATGAAATTCAATTATGTCCACAATGATTATATCCCAATAACCGGAGCCAGCGAAGGATCTTTCGCAAGATTTACTTTGGAAAACAGATTGCCTTCTATAATCGAAGGAATATTAGCCGAAAACTTATTTTCACCTGAAGTCAATGCGGATTTACAAAAGATAAAACACAAAATCCTCCATGGTGCACTTACTATTCCAATAATCACTGGACCGGATCAGGAACTGTGGAAAATATGGATGGCTCCTTATCTACATCTAACCTGGTTCGAAGCACCTTTTTATGTAGTGGAATCCTATTTTTATCGGTTGATTCTTGATGCCACTGGCTTCTTTTCAAACAATATTGATCCTTTTTTTAATATCAAAAGAAAAGATATAGATGAGCATATCAGTCAGTTAAGCGAATTGTTAATTCGACTTGAAGACGTAAAAGAAGATTTAGATCAAAGTGATCTGATTCATTTCATTATGCAATTAAGTTTGTGGGGAAACAAGTCTGATTTGAGCCAGTCATCATTGGATCGAAATGTTAAAAATGCAACTCAGAAAAGTAATATTATTATCGACCATTCTGCTGAGATTATCGAAATGCTTTCACGTGAGATCAATTCGATTGCCATCATCCTGGATAATTCAGGGATGGAATTGTTTACTGATTTACTACTTGCGAGAGAACTGGCTTCACTGAATAAGAATGTAGTATTACTTGTTAAAGCTTATCCAACATTTGTTTCGGATGCAACGGAAAAAGATATCATGATTTTACTAAATGCAATGGCAAAGAGCAATGATGAATTACTTGTGAAATTTTGCAATGAAATCCATGAATATATGGAGCATGAGAAAATAACCATTAGCACAAATGTTTTTTGGAATTCCCCGCTTCATTTTTATGAGATGCCAGCAAACGTCACAAAAAGTCTGAACGATTCTGAGTTAATTATTGTAAAAGGAGATGCGAATTATAGGAGAGTTTTTGGCGATCGTGTAATTCCCAGAGACACAAACCCAAAATTGATGACAGGATATCTTCCCGCCAAATGTGTCGCTATCCGTATTTTGAAATCTGAAATTATAACGGGTTTACAACCTGGCGAAATAACACATTTTGATTCGTATGATCATAATTGGATGATTAATGGCAAATATGGGATTATCCAGTTTCTGAATTAATAATTGAAGGATTTAGTTTAAATGCTAATCGTAAATTTCTTTTCTTTGAGCAATTATTTTTTTACTTAATATTTTCGACTAGATATAATCAATACTATTATGATGATTAGACCAATACTTTTAGGTTTTTTAGGTTTTTGCCTTTTTTATGCTTGCCAGCCTGATAAAAAAAAGGATAATCAGGAAGTTGAGGAAGTAATGCTTTTTGATGTACAAACAAAAAAATTCGGTGTAACCCCCAATGGTGATTCAGTAACCCAATATATCCTTTCAAATAAAAATGGATTGGAAGTTCGTATTATAAATTATGGAGGGATAGTGACCAATATTATGTTTCCGGATAAAAACGGTATTGTTGAAGACGTGGTTTTAGGATATGACAATCTGGATGATTATATCAAGGCAACGCCTTATTTTGGAGCGATCGTAGGTAGGTATGGCAATCGTATAGCAAAAGGGAAGTTTTCCTTAAATGGCGAAGAATATACTTTGGCAGTAAACAATGGAGAAAACCATTTGCACGGTGGACTGAAAGGATTTGATAAGGTAATATGGGATGCGGAACCTTTTATAAATCCTGAATCAGCAGGAGTAAAACTACATTATTTGAGCGAAGATATGGAAGAAGGATATCCAGGAAATCTTGACGTTCAGGTTGTTTATACCATCCATGAGGACAACACCATCGAAATTAATTATTCTGCTACCACTGATAAAACAACAGTTGTCAACATAACGCAACATAGCTACTTTAATCTAACCGGTAATGCCAAAGGAGATATACTTGGACATGAAGTCATGATAAAATCAAATAGTATGGTGCCTGTCGACGCCGGATTAATTCCAACAGGTGTATTTCTTCCTGTTTCAGGTACACCTTTCGATTTCAATCAGTTGACAACAGTCGGGGACCGAATTAACAATCCAGACGAACAACTCAAGTTAGGGGGAGGATATGACCATTGCTGGGTACTTGATAAGCCCGTAGAAGATGCACTGGATTGGGTAGTGAAAGCTGTTGATCCGACAAGTGGTAGGGTTTTTGAACTTGCTACCACAGAACCTGCGGTACAATTTTATACTGGTAATTTTTTGGATGGCACGTTAACTGGAAAATATGGAGTTGTATATAATCAACGGTATGGTATGTGTTTTGAGCCTGAGCATTATCCGGATTCACCAAACCACCCTGATTTTCCGAGTGTGGTATTGAATCCTGAAGAGGAATACAACACCACTACAATCTGGAAATTTTCCACAAGCGAATAATCTAAATTCTGTTTTGAAGATAATTAAAAAGCCTCATTGAGGCTTTTTGTTTTTTTAGTTTTAAACCTTCACCCAGGCTTGTTTCTTATTGCTTTCTATGATCCGTTCGCATAACACTAGTTCTCTCAATCCATCCTTGAATGTTGGAAAGGAAGGATTTTGTATACTATTCGCAGCAATAGCGGCATACACTTCTTTGAATAACTGCTTGGATGTATCTGGAAATCCTTCGTTATGCCCGCCTGGAAAGGAAATAAGACTTCGCGCTTTTTCATCAAATAGGGAAGGGTCACGCATTAAAAATCCATTAGGAGCATCTCGCTTCCCAATCCATAAATCATTAGGTTGTTCAGATGTCCAGGAGAATGATTGTTTTGATCCCGCAATTTCAAGACTGAGACGGTTTTTTCTTCCAGCCGCAACCTGGCTCACCATAATCGATCCACGATTTCCATTGTTAAACCGCAACAATACATTGGCATGATCTTCAGTATTTATAGCCACATCTGCATAATCTTCTGTTTTGAGTAATTTCCCCGAATAGGTTTCTATGGGTTTTAATGGCTTTTTGCGTGTTTTATGAATGGTATTGAAATCGGCCATTACTTCTGTAATTTCAAGTCCACTGATGTATTCCAATAAATCGATCAGATGAGAGCCAATATCAGCGATGGCTCTGGATTCGCCTGATTGTTCGGGTTCAAGCCGCCAATTATAATCCGTTTCATAAAATAACCAATCCTGGAGATAGGATCCAATTACCGAATAGACTTCGCCGAGTTCTCCTTTTTCGCGCATCACTTTCATCTGCCGAACCAGTGGATAATATCGGATATTAAAATGAACAGCATTGACCAGTTGTTTTTTTGCTGCTAGTGAAACCAGCTCTTCAGCTTCGGAAATCGTTGTAGCAAGGGGTTTCTCACAAATGACGTGCTTTCCAGCAATCAATGCTTTTCTTGCCATTGGAAAATGAAGGTTATTGGGGGTACAAATATGAATGCTGTCAATATCCATATTCAATAACTGATCGAAATTGGCTGTATATTTTTCAATTCCAAGACTAGTAGCCTTTGCCTTTGCTGTTGCTTCATCGATATCGCTGATGGCCACAACCTCAATATTTGGAATACGTCGCAGTGCTTCAATGTGAGCAGGACCAATAAAACCCAAACCGGCAACAGCTACTTTAATTTTTTTCATGGATAATTTGTGCTTTTTTATTTGACATAAATTACCGGGCTATTGGTGTTATAAAAGAAAAATGCCCACTTATCTGTCTCTTCTTCAATAACCTTTGCTGTTGGTTTACCTGCACCATGCCCTGCTTTCGTTTCTATCCGAATTAAAACAGGCCTTTCTCCTTTCTGCATTTTTTGTAATTCGGCTGCAAATTTGAATGAATGTGCAGGAACAACTCGATCATCATGATCTCCAGTAGTAACTAATGTTGCAGGATATTGAGCTTCTTTAACATTTTGGACAGGGGAGTAATTTAGTAAGTATTTAAACATTTCTTCAGATTCATCGGAATTTCCATAGTCCGAAGTCCAGCCTGCGCCAGATGTAAATTTATGATAGCGCAGCATATCCAAGACACCAACTGCCGGAAAAGCAACTCCTGCCAGATCAGGTCTTTGTGTAATGGTAGCACCAATGAGCAATCCCCCATTGGATCCACCTGAAATTGCTAAATAATCAGTAGATGTATATTTATTTTCTTTTAGATATTCACCAGCAGCTATAAAATCGTCAAATACATTCTGTTTCTGCATTTTGGTGCCAGCTTTATGCCATTTTTCACCGTATTCACCGCCACCTCTTAAATTTGGTTGTGCATAAATACCTCCATTTTCCAGTAAGATAATTCTTGACAAACTAAAAGTTGGCGTCAGGCTAATATTAAAACCACCATATGCATATAACAAAGTAGGATTCTTACCATTTTTGATTAAGCCATTTTTGTACACTATAAACATGGGGACTTTGGTCCCATCTTTTGATTCATAGAAAACTTGTTCTGTCACATAATCATCAGGATTAAAATCAATAATAGGTTTCCAATAAAGTTCTGATTGTCCTGAGGCTATATCGTATTTAAAAATTGTTCCTGGATAGGTAAATGAGGTAAAATTATAATACAGAACCATTTCATCTTTTTTGGAGCTGAAACCGGTAGCCGTACCTATGGCTGGTAGTTCTACTTCACGGATTAGTTTTCCATGATTGTCATATTGAATTATTTTTGATTTTACATCGACCATATAAGAGGCAAATATAAAACCTCCACCTGTTGAAGTTGATAATACATTTTCTGTTTCCGGAATCAGATCTTTCCAATTTTCTGGAGTAGGGGATACAAAGTCGACATTGACAAGTCTATTGTTTGGCGCATTGAGATTTGTTTCAATAATTAGCCTGGTTCCATCGTTGTCAACAATTTTATGATCATTTTCATAGCCTTTAGTGATTTGAATAATTGGATTGTTATTGTCTGACAAATCCTTAACATACAATTCATTTCCACTTGTGCTTTCGGCGGCAGTAATTACCAGGTAATGCTCATCCTCAGTCAAATATGCACCAATATATCGCCGGGGTTGTTTTTCACCACCGAAAATAAGTAAATCGGTTTTCTGATCAGTACCCAACTTGTGATAGAAAAGTTTGTGAAATTGAGTTTTACCTGACAACGTACTCCCTTCTTTTGGTTTATCATAGCTACTATAATAAAAGCCTTCATTTCCTTTCCATGCAAGTCCACTAAATTTGACATCAATGAGCGTATCTCCCAATATTTTACTGGATTCCGTGTCCTTAATAATAATTTTATTCCAATCCGAACCACTTTCTGAAATCATATAGGCCATCAAAGATCCATCTTTTGTGAATCCTAAGCCAGACAATGAGATCGTTCCGTCTTTCGAAAATGTATTCGGATCAATAAATACTTCGGCATCATTTGAATCCAAATCAGGTTTTCGATACAATACAAATTGATTTTGTAAACCATCGTTTTTGTAGAAATAATAATACTTTCCATAGTGAGAAGGTGAGCCAACCTTTTCATAATTCCATAATTTTTCCAATCGATTATGGATATTATCCCTAAACGGAATTTGTTTAAGATAACCAAAAGTGACTTGATTTTGAGCTTTGACCCATTCTTCCGTTTCAGCAGATAAGTCATCTTCCAACCATCGATAAGGATCAGAAACGTTTGTTCCAAAGTAATTGTCGAAATGATCGATTGTTTTTGTTTCTGGATAATTCACTTTAATAACCGGATTTTGAATGGATTTTACTTTTGATTCCGAGCAACCATAAAGCATTCCGCCTATAGTTGCAATAATGATTAACTTTTTCATTTGTATAAATTCTAAAGCATTAAAAAATATCAACTTCTAAAAATAGATGACCAATTTTAGTTATCGATTTACTACAATTTTCTCGCTGTGTATTAATTTGTCCTTACTTGTAATTCGCATAAAATAGATGCCATCATTGAGTAAATTGGTATTTAATATATGATCAGGATCAATTCCTGGATGAATTTCTTGATGATACACCAATCTGCCAAGATTGTCGTGCAAATTAAAATCAAGATCAGACCAGGCGAGTTGATTAATGATAACATGGAAATTTCCATCATTGGGATTTGGGTAGATCGAAATTGGCTTTTCATCCTTAAGGTCTTCCAGCCCTGTTACCACTTCCAAACGAGCAATATTGCTATCTAGCCATGCTAATCTGTTAGTTATCCAATCTTTCAGGTATTTGATCTCATTGGGGTAGCTATTACCAACATAATTATTTGGCCATACATATTGATTTAAAATAGGCCATTTGGTAAAGTTGCGTTTTTGAGGTTCTTCAAGTACGGTTACAACGGAATCAATGTAATACATGATCTTCTCATTGCTAAATAATCCAGCTCTTAGCTCGGTCCATCTATTCTGGAATTGGAGGACATATTCGGGATCTCTTAAAAATCGTTTCCACCAGAAGGGATTCATCCAATAATCATCAGGGTATTTATCATTGAAATCCCATTCCCAACCTGAAGTCAAACCGCCATCATTATAATCTGCGTTACCAAAGGCAAGGTTAAAATCCCATAATGGTCCTATATAAATTTTACTATCCTTGCTATCTTTATCCTTATATAAAAAAGTACTAAGCCGATAACCATCAACATTATGCGACAATTCATTCATTATCGCAAAGTCGATGAAGGATTCGACATCGATATAATTCCGGTATCCTTTACCGATATCTAAATATTTAGGGCTAATAAGAGCCTTTTCGAAATCTGTAATTGCATTTTGAATATAGTTGCCCTGTTCATTGGTGATTTGACTTTCACTGGGATAGTGATATTGAAAGTGAATTACTGAATTATAGTTGGATCGATTTGGCGGTGGAATGGGGCTATCCCATCCGATTCCTTGAGTGGCACCATCAAATTTATCTATTTTCACAATATATCCACCCGTCAAATCGTCACCAGTGTTTTCATCAGGATTTAGTGTATTTATGTCCACTCTATTTTTGTCCCTTTTTATTTTTTCCATAAAAACATAAACACCCTGATATTGTTCATTCAGATAAAGTTCGCATAATCTGGTGCGCGGTGCATATCTGCCTAGATCAGCTCCAAGCTTGTAAGTAAGCACATTCCGTATCAATGACTTATCTGAATACGGTGCGCTAAGTATCCAATCCTCTTCAACTGGCATTCCTAGAATTGCGGCCGAAGTATCCAATCCAGTCGAAGTCCATAATTCTACAGCATATTGTTTTTTAGGGAACATTTGTGATGAAGATCCACGAATTTCGATGCCAATATTTCCATTATAGTCATTAAAAGGATCATCTATAGAATTTAAATTGCCTTCACCATTATTAATAATTCCCATTTTAGCATTGATTTTAGGCTCATCAAAAATAACTCCTCCCTGAGTATCAATTTTTACAATGGGAAGATTTGAAGTGCCATATTCCTGCGGAATTATGAACCAATCAGGTGCGGGCTGATATTGTGTAGTCGAAACGTTTAGTCCTAAAATCAGGTAAAAATTGGATGAAAGATCAGATGAAGAAGCATTGATATTGTGTACTTGTATGGCAAGTATATTTTCACCTACCACAAATCGTGTTTCGATCTTTTCTTTTGTGAACTGGATTTCCGTAGGGTAAAAGCCCTGATATAAACTTGCTTCATGTTCTATATCCGCGAATTGATTATAAAGTGGTCTTGTTCCGCTAATTCCGTTTCTTGCAATTTCGGTTCCATTGAGGTAGGCCACATAGGCATCATCGTAATCTGCAAGCAAAATCGCTTTTTCTACTTCCGTTAAATCGTTTATTGTGAATTTAATTCGTAAAAATACCGAACTAACTGCGCCAATATCGGTACCGTCGTCATCATCACCGTATCCAAATCCCCCAATGCCTTCGCTCCACGAATTGTCATCAAAATCAGCATTAATCCATGATGCAGAAGGTTCGCTTGAGCCTAAGAAATATTTCCAGGTGTTTTCAGCATTCACCACTGATTCCCAATGATCTACTGTGATTTGCGCGAAAATAGTGTTGTAAAAAAAGAAAAAAGTTAAAAAAAATAGTCCGAATCTCCGCATTGCAACTGCTTCATTAAAATGACTTAAAATTTGTTTTCGGAAAATTAAGAAATTATTAATTACAGACGATGGATTTTGAAAATAAAGAAGTATTCAGGGTAGTGTTTTTTTTTCTATTAAAAGAGATTGATGTCTAATTTTAAAATTTTATCTGCTACTGGTAATTATTCAGTTCCTGTTCTCATTTTATGGATTAATTTACTCATGTCTTTATTTTCGAATTTGGAAATTAATTTTAAAATTAAATTTAAAAATCGCCCTGGTGGATTTTTAATCATTTTACTCAATTCAAGTACTTTTATATCAATATCATTAATCCTTTCTTCCTGACTTTTATTATTTAATAGTGCCAGTTCCATGGCATTTATCCATGCAAAATCTCTGGCTTTTTTAATGCTAAAATCAATTATTTTTTCGTCGTTCCTAAATCCGAAGAGATCTAAAAGCTTCATGAAGAAGGAAACTTTCCCCAAACCTTTTTGCATGGTATCGGTCAATTCTGCTAAGATTTTATTCACCAACATAAAATCATTTTTCAGATTGACAATTTCTGCACCTTTAGCTATTGTGGCTGCAGCAACCGAAAGATCCAGATTTATGTGAGCGTTCATCCCCAGCAAAATATGTTGAATTATGGCCAAAGAATCATTTTTTGAATTGAAAGCAAAAACCCATGAATGCGATACTGTCTGCTTTTCAAGATACTGTTGATAAGCATTTATGTACAAGTTGGCAAAGATGACATCCATTTTTTCCATTCGGTCGGAATTTTCAAATCGCCCATCTTCAATAGCGGTTTTTATGGCTTTTGTGGTATCATGATACACCAATGCAAATAAACAAAGACGGTCATTGTCCTTTATGGAATTTTGGATAATGTATTCCAGGTTTGCTAAAACTTCATTAATATTCACAGCATGCTGGAAAGGCATTGTCTCAGTAAACTGGCTCATCATTTTAGTATAGATAACAGGAATATAACCAATCTATGGAATAGTTGAGTATTTCCATTCAATTAATTGAAACCGCTTCTAAGAACCGGAATCTTCAATTAATTGGATGGAAGCTGAATTGATACAAAAACGTAAACCTGTTGGGAGTGGGCCATCAGGAAAAACATGACCTAGATGAGCATCACAAACATTGCAAAGTACCTCAACACGGACCATACCCATTGTGGTATCTTTATGGTATTTAATAACATTATTAGTGATGGGTTCAGTAAAGCTAGGCCATCCAGAGTGACTATCGAATTTGATCGAAGAATCAAAAAGTGGAGTTTCACAACAAATACAACTATACTTTCCCGCTTCGTGTGCCTCACAATATTCACCTGTAAAAGCCATTTCAGTACCTTTTTTTCTAGTTATGCGGTATTGTTCCGGAGTTAGCTGTGCTTTCCATTCCGAATCACTTTTCGACACTATTTGGTCCGCCTTCGGGCTGCCATTATTGGCATACTTTAATACATCATTCCAATTCATCATGAGAAATAAACACATTTATTAGTATTTAGTTTCTAAAAAGTAAAAATCCCCGGAAAGAATTTCCGGGGATTTGAGGTTGGTTGATGGGTTGATGTTAAAAAGGAGTCTTACTTGTAATTAACACAGACTTCATTGGTCCAAGCCTGTCCGCATAGTACTTCAGGCATCACGAAAATATAAACCCTATAATTACTTTGATCGCACAGTTCATTTAAAGTTATTACTTCATTTTCAAACGAAATAAACGTACTTCCTGAACCATTGGGTTGGATTGATTTGTTAGCCATCCAACATATATGGTTTCCAGTATTGGTAAGTTGAAAAGGCGAAAAACTAAAAGAAAACACTCCATTGGTTGAGTTGTGATATTTTTCAAATTCTTCATCACGCTCCATCAATAACATGAAAATGCCAAATTGAATGTTTTCAGATATTTCTCGGGATGTGAAACAAACTTCAAAACTAACACAGGCACGTTCAAATATTTCACCTGATTTCTCAATTTTTAGTTGCTGGTTTTTTACTTCTGCCATAATGGTGTGGGGTATATGATTGTACCCTTTATGATTTAAAATCAAAAAGGTCACCTCCCCATGTTTATTAAAATTTCAAATGGAATGAATATTTAATTAATGCATTAGTATACATTAATTAACTTATAGATAATGAGGTATTTATATGATTGAAAATAGTGTTTTTCTAGGCAGAGATAAATTGCTATATTCAATTACTTTTGAATAGAAGATAATAATTTTGAAATGTTATATGTTCAATTCATTTTTTTTCAGAATACGAAATAATAAAATTTATATTTCGCTGTAAGGTTTTATTCTCCGATATTTAGCTACTATTTTTTGAAGAACCAGGAATAATTTAAAACAACATTGCCATGAGAATTTTTCACTATTTGTTTTTGCTTGCATTCATTTTACCATCTCTTTTAGCTTCTGCACAACACGGAAAAGTATATGATAATCTTTCTTTGAAAAGTGAAATATTGAAAAGTGATAGAAAATTTGCAGTTTACTTGCCGCCAGATTATGAAACATCTGAGCGAAGTTATCCTGTACTGTATCTCCTGCACGGTTCAGGTGATGACCAGACAGGTTGGGTTCAGTTTGGTGAAGTACTTCATATAGCTGATAAAGCAATTTTGGAAGGAAACGCCACTCCTATGGTTATTGTTATGCCTGATGCGAATACCGGTAGAAGAGGGTATTTCAATGATCCAAAAGGCGACTGGAATTATGAAGATTTCTTCTTTCAGGAGTTAATTCCTTATGTAGAGAAAGAATTTAGGATAAAAAATGATAAACGCTATCGTGCTGTCTCCGGTTTATCCATGGGAGGAGGCGGTACTTTTATGTATGCGCTGCATCATCCTGAACTCTTTTCATCTGCTTGTCCATTGAGCGCCAGTACCGGACCACTTAATTTAGAAGAGGCAGAAAGTTGGCTCACACGAAGATCAGAGCGTAGCTATACCAAAGAGCAGGTTAATGATTATTTTCAAAAGTACAGTGCAATACAACTGATCAATACCATGCCTGTAGATCAGGTCAAATCCGTTCGATGGTATATTGATTGCGGAGATGATGATTTTTTGTATGAAGGGAATGCTTTAGTACATATTGCAATGAGACAAAAGGAAGTTGCACATGAATACAGAGTGCGTGATGGTGCTCATAACTGGACGTATTGGAGAGATTCACTTCCTGAGGTACTTAAGTTTGTTTCCATGGCATTTCATCAGTTTTGATACATTGCATATTTGTATAAATTCATTCAGTATATTCTTTGCGTTTTCAGTATTGATTTACTCGGCTGGAAATTCAAGTATTACCAGCTTCAGATGTTCATTATTGTACAAAATAATGTTCGATATTCTTTATGAGTCGGCAGGAATAAAATATAACTTATTGATAGTATGAAGAATATGAAAAAAGGTTTAAAAGTTGCTAAAACTTTATTCAAACTATATTTTGTATGAAATCCATTATTGCAATTTTACTGTGGTGTATCCTGTTTGTGTTGTGCTGGCCTTTGGCAATCGTACTCTTTTTCTTATTTATCTTTGCATGGATTATCTTAATTCCATTCAAAATATTAGGATTTACCATTGAAGTAATCTTCAAAATAGTAGGAGGAATTTTGCTCTTCCCATTCAGGGTTATCAAGGCGTTATAAAAGATTTGGAACAAGCCATGGTTTAAGCTTGCTATTCCTGATCTTCATGGTTTTCAACCAATAATTCACTCGTATTGATGTATAGCAATTCGGTTGCTTTCATCAGGTGTTTGTTGATCGAATTGGTAATCCGGCTATCATTGATCAATGAAGTTACCATTTCACTTGTTAGCGCATTTTCACTTATCAATTTGTTTAATGAACCATTGTATAGGAGATCATTGGTTTTCAGCTTTTCGATATAATTATTCAGGTGGGTTCGCTCCTCGTTGATTCGTTTTTCAAGCTGATGAACATCCTCTTCTTTCATGGGTTTAGGTAGTTTAAACTCCTGATATTGGAAAATAATCCTAATGAACTTGGCTATTCGTTTCCTGATATTGTTGTATTCCTGTCGTATAATGTCATTTTCTGATGCACAATACTTAAGTACATTGGGCTGAAGATCCTTTACATCCTTAACCACCTCAATAAAATATCGGTTTGCTTCCATAATTCCATTGATTGCAAAATTGTATTTGGAGTCAGAATATTTCCTCTGCGCCTTTATAGCAAATTTGATGATCTCACCATAGATGTTTTTTATCCGTTCGTAATATATCTCATCGATATTCACATCGTACTTAACATCTTTATCCAGGGATTTCATTTCTTTTTTATTCAGCATAGTTGTTCTGGATAAACCAAGACCATGCGCTATAGCTTCAAAACATAGTGTAAAAAGATGTTTGGTTTCTTTAAGCAAAACCTGTAAAGCTGATTGAGGGAAAGCCAGCGCAGCATCATTGAGGTAAAGTGGCATATTAGACTGATGCTTTTTGTCCTTAATATACGTTTGCAACAAGCGAACTATGATTGAAGTAAATGGACTCAACATAATGATGCCCAGCAGATTAAATACTGTGTGAAAAATCGCAAGCTTTAATGTGTAATCCTGTGGACCGATATGCATAAAAGTAGCTAGTTCATCCACCAGCCATCCAAGTTGTTTTAAAAAAATAAAGGCTATAAGCCCTGTAATGAATTTAAATGAAAAGTGTGCAACAGCGATTCGCTTACCATCAATGTTTGACGCCATAGCTGCTATGATGGCTGTGATGGTTGTTCCTACATTGGCACCAATAGCTAACGCAAGTGCATTTACATAATTAATCTGACCTACTGCCAATACTGTTAATATGATAGCTATAGTAGCACTGCTGCTTTGTAAAATTATGGTCATGATGATGCCAATAAATACGAAGAAAAGATCTCCCCATATTCCCTCCATATTGTGCGCTGTGAAGTCAAATGCATTTTGATAAGCTTCAAAACCTCCTTTCATCAATGCAATTCCATAAAAGAAAAACCCTAGTCCGGCAAGGATATTTCCAAGTCCTTTGAGTGTACGACGCGATTGCAGAAAAAGAACAATACCAAATACTATCATCGGCATGGCAAGGGCGGCAATATCAAGTTTCAATCCCATCGTGGCTACCAGCCAAGCAGTAGCAGTAGTTCCAAGATTTGCCCCATAAATGATTCCTATTCCCTGAAAAAGTGTGATTAGCCCGGCACTCAAAAAAGAAATGGTGATTACCGAAATCAATGAACTTGATTGCAATAATGCTGTAGAAACCATGCCAACAGTAAAGCTTTTGTAAAACTTATCCGTAGCCTTGGCGAGTAGTTTTTTTAATGATCCTTCAGCAAAGGATTTGAATCCAATTTCCAACGAAACCATTCCAAATAGCAGAAAGGCAACACCTGTGGATATTTCCTTAAAATTTGGAACCACCCAAAAGGAAATTGCTAGACCTATAAGTACAACTAATAAGAATAATTTTTTAAACATTTTATAATGATGGTCTTACTACATAAAAAATGAACAAACAACAGTACAATTGCTAATTTGATTATTTTTGTCAATTGTTCGATGCGTTTTATCTAAATATTCCAACATATGAGATTTGTAATCCTTTTTCATCTTTTTGTTTTACTGAGTTTCAACCATGTTATTAGTGCGGATGATAATTATGTAGTTAAAAATTATACAAAAGCAGAATATCAAATCCCAATGAGAGATGGAGTAAAATTATTTACAATAGTTTATGCTCCTAAAAATAAAAAACAATCCTATCCATTTCTAATGAACCGCACATGCTATAGCATAGCTCCGTATGGAAAGGACTCTTATCCCAATAAGCTAGGGCCATCCGCTTTTTTGATGAAAGAAGGATATATTTTCGTTTATCAGGATGTACGAGGCAGATATATGTCTGAAGGGACTTTTGATAATATGCGCCCCCATGTTCCAGGTAATGATAAGGAAAATAAAGTTGATATTGATGAGAGTAGTGATACATTTGATACGATTGAATGGTTATTAAAAAACATTGAAAACAACAATGGAAAAGTAGGACAATGGGGGATTTCTTATCCTGGCTTTTATACGGCTGCTGCATTGCCAGAGGCTCACCCTGCCTTAGTGGCTTCTTCGCCACAGGCCCCTATTTCAGATTTTTATTTCGACGATTTTCATCATATGGGTACTTTCGTCCAAAGTTATTTGCCGATTTTCCCCGTTTTTGGTTATCAAAAAGATACTTTAACAACCACACAATGGTATGGAGGTCCCAGGGAAAAATTAATGGAGTTAGGTGACACAAAAGATGCTTACCAATTTAATTTAAATCTCGGGCCACTCAAAAATGTAAAACAGTATTACCCGAATGATTTTTTTTGGAAACAGATCACAGAGCATCCAAACTATGATGTTTTCTGGCAAAGTAGAAATATTTTGCCACATTTAGTTGATATCGACCATGCTGTGCTTGTTGTCGGAGGATGGTTTGATGCAGAAGATCTTTACGGACCGTTAAATATTTATAAGACAATCGAAAAAAATAATCCTAAAAGCAAAAATAATATTGTCATGGGGCCATGGAGTCATGGAGACTGGTCCAGGGAGAAGGGATATCAGGCAGTAAATCATATTTATTTCGGAGATAGCGTTTCAACTTTTTATCAGCGCAATATTGAGCTTCCATTCTTTAATTATTATTTAAAAGGGAAAGGTAAACCCGCTCTTCCTGAGGCATATATGTTTGATACAGGAACCAAAATATGGAAAACATTTGATCATTGGCCGCCAGTTGAAATACCCGAGACTATTTTAAAATTTCAAGCCAATGGTAAGCTGCTTATCAATGAAGAACCTGGTAGTGAAGCAAGTTTTACCTACATCAGCGATCCGAATAAACCAGTTCCATACCGGTCAGAGATCGCGCCCATTCGTAGTACACCAAGGCCATTTATGACGGATGACCAGCGACATGCTTCAACTCGGCCTGATGTGCTCACTTTTGAAACAGATCCACTTACAAGCGATCTGACTCTTGCAGGAGAAATTTTAGTAAAACTTGTCATTTCTATGTCTACAAATGATGCTGATTTTATTGTAAAACTAATAGATGTATATCCTCCGGATGAACCGTCCACAAAAGCAACACCGGATTATATCACTATGGGTGGATATCAGCAACTGGTTCGCCATGAAGCCATGCGCGGACGATTCCGTCATAGTTTTGAGCATCCTGAACCATTTGTGCCAAATCATAAAGAAGAAGTTAATTTTCCACTTCAGGATATCCTCCATACTTTTAAAAAGGGACATAAAGTAATGATACAGATACATAGTACGTGGTTTCCTTATATCGACAGAAATCCACAAAAGTATGTTGACAACATTTATGAAGCAGACGAAACGGATTTTACGGTTGGGATGATCACAGTCTATGGTTCGAGCAGTATTTCAATCGGAACTCCAATTAAACCTGAAGAGGGTTTTGAATTGGAAATAAAATAAAATGGGAAGCTTTTTGCTTCCCATTGGGGTGTTTAGGTAAAACAATTTTAATTAAATGTAGTCAACATTTTTAATACTGGCAATAGGGATCATAATGCTATTTTTCAGTATTACATATTTTTCAGTAACAGACCATACTTTTGCCTTAATTTCCAATATTTCATTTGCAGCATTTAAGAATTGAATCCGTACTTTCTGTCTATGATTATTACCTAGCTTCATTGCTGATACCAGTTTTGTTCTTAATTCATGTTTTTCTAATTCTGAATTAAGTACTTCTTCCTTTTTGAACTGAATATTGTGAATGTCAAATTTGTTAGGGGTTAATAAAAGTGTCTGTTCCATATTGTGCAATAGTTCAAAATGTTAAAGTGATGCAATCGATATAATAAAAAAATATTATATTTTATATTGAACCAAATGTAATATATAATAGCGCTAAACTGCAAAAATAAAGTATAAAAAATTATATAAACTTAATAAAGCAGAATAATCTGTAATAGGCTTGAAATAAATTTTCAAACAATTTATACTTTATTAGATTCTACATATGAAAATAGTTTAGATAAAACGTTGAAAGTCATTTCTTTTGTAATCAGTACATTTTTTTATGTTTAAAAGAATATTAATCAAAGGTGCAATTTGGATTTTTTCTATTGTTGCAATTCTAATATTAGGTATCATGGCATTTATCAAAACAGCACCACAATTTGGAGCGATTCCGGAAGGAACTAGATTGGAGAAAATTACCAAATCAGATAATTACGGAGAAGATCATTTCATCAATCAAATAACCACCGAAATGGATTTGAATTTTCCAAAGATGATGGGAGTGATGTATCAATGGATATTTAATGCTGATCGGCGAGTGCCGCCAAAACCGTTACCAGTTCGTTTTAATGAAATTGCTGTTGAATATCCGGATTCATTAGCCAAAATAACCTGGTATGGACATTCAGCAATATTTCTGGAGATAGACAGGAAAAAGATCCTTATCGATCCTATGCTAGGGAATGCTGCTTCACCTGTATCGTTTATGACCAAACGGTTTGATTACGACATGCCAATTGATTTGGATGCCATACCAGAAATCGATGCTGTGATTTTATCGCATGATCATTATGATCATTTGGATTATTCATCAATCATGAGGTTGAAAGACAAAGTTCACCATTTCTACACTCCACTCGGTGTTGGAGCGCACCTGGAACGATGGGGAGTGGAATCGGAACGGATCACAGAACTAGATTGGTGGGGATCAGCTGTTATTGGTCAAACAAAACTGGTTGCTGCCCCAGCCAGACATTTTTCAGGAAGAGGGATAACTGATCGTAACAAAACCCAGTGGGCTTCATGGATGATTCTCGGTGAACATGAGAAAATATATTTCAGTGGGGATAGCGGATATGGCCCGCACTTCAAAGAAATAGGTGATAAATATGGTCCCTTCAATTTTGCGATGATGGAATGTGGCCAATACAATGAGCGATGGGAAGCGATTCATATGATGCCGGAACAAACAATTCAGGCAAGTATGGATATAAAAAGCCAGAAAATGATGCCCATTCACTGGAGCGCTTTTAATTTATCGCTACATAACTGGACAGAGCCCGTTGAACGTGCACAAAAAGCAGCAAATATCCATGAAGTTAATATGATTACTCCACAAATCGGACGTCGATTTTGTCCAGGAGTATTCACTGAAAATACTGCGTGGTGGCGGGAAATTTAGTTTATCTAAAAAAATCGAAAAGATTATTCCTAGGTATATATTACAAAATTAATTTGTGAGCATAGCCAAATAATTCCTGAAGTTTTCTAGTAAATCCGATGTTTTAGGAGATTTGTTGTCATAAGGTCTTCGTGACATTTTCAGCTTATTTTCATAATATTCTACCTTGCGATAACCCAATAAATGCAACAGGGATATTGCCTTATATCTAGCCTTAGTTTTATCGATTAAATAAGTGTTTTCTCGATCGTTTATTTTTTGAATTCCAGGTAATAATTTGATCGTTTTGTCAAGCTTCCATTTTCGTGTTCGGGAAGAAAAATTAAACCAAAATGGCTTTATTTCTTTGATTATAAAAAAACCATCACATCCCTGCTCTTGATAAAGTGGCATAAAAATAAAGCCGCTTCTTTTGGAAAGGATTGGACCGTCTTGATTGGATGCAAGTAATTCCCCTTTTTCAATACGCTGAAAATTCACGTATCCTTCTTTCATGGAAAAAACCTCCTTATTCTGAATCAAATATCGAAATTTGATTTCAAAGGTTTTTGCTCCACCCGGGCTGTTTTTCTTTAATGTTTCTGTAAAGGTATGGTGATTGGAGATATTCTTTTTTGAAACGCATTTCAAGGTTGAAAGCATTGTCCAAATAAAAGCCACATGATTTTCGTAACTTGAAATAGCATCATGTTGTCCAGCCTCAAATAATATTGCCGGAAGCCCCAGTTCGCTTAGAAAACTAAACATCGGACCATCCAGTAATTCTTCCAGTCCAAGTACCAGATGTGTTGGGATGCTTTTAATTATTTTTCTGTTTTTGAGGGTATCACTTACAGAAATAAAAGGCATACTGTGAGATGATGTCGTATGCAGATCAAAAATATATGTCGGTCGGCCATTATCCAGTATCTCAATGAGTAAGCGTAAAATATCAATCTTTTCTCGGTATTCCGGGACTTTTTCTCGTTCTTCTTTAGGAATAATAAAGTTTGGAAACCATATCCTGTTCAGGTCTTTTGAAATGTATCTTTTCCCAAGAATAAGTGCTTGCATGTTCCCAGCAATAGCGTAGATATTTCCTTTAAAAGAAGGTTGCATTTGTTTTAAATCATCAAGGACTTGGTGAAGGGCGTAGATGCCAGAAGGTTCATTTCCATGGATTCCTGCAAAAAATATAAGATTGGGCCCTGGTTTGGTGCCATGATGGGTACCAATAATTCTCTGGATCGAATCCAATGGTGTAAATAAACCGAAGCCAGGATGACTTTTCACTTTGAAATTATTTAATCAATATTTATTTCAGATCACCAATTAATTTTGCTGATACCTTCACAAAATGACGATCCGTGACCATGCCAACTAGCTTTTTACCTTCAATCACAATTAGACTGCTTGTCTTTTTCTCTATCATGGTTTTTAGGGCATCTGAAATACTCGTTTCAGGTGAAACCGCAACAGGATTGGTAATCATCAAATCTTTAATTCTGGATTTTTTCTTTTTTTCTTTGTCGCTTTTGCATAGATAATTTACCAGTAAACCTGCAGTGACCAGGCCAACAAGTTCACCTTTTGAATTTTCAACAGGGATATCTTTCACCTGTTTCCAATCCATTATATTGGCGACAAGCTCTATGAGATCATCTGCTTTTACAGTGACGATATCAGTTGTCATAATCTGATCGATGTGTAAATAGTAATTCAGGAAATTTCCAGCTTCATCGATATTAGCCAGACTCCATAGATGTATCGGTTTCATTTCTTGCTGTCTATTATATATTGCGGCTGTTGTTGCGACCAGGGCCTGGTCACGAGTACCGGTTTTTCTAAGATTGTTATAGGACTCAATCATCCACTGAGATCCGGTTTTCCCGGAAGAGACCCTGGATTCAATTATTCCAAGGTATTTCGTAATGTCATTTTCGTTGATGTTGGACTTAAGTAATCCTTCCTTGGCAATTGGTAAAAATAAGCTGAGTATAAGATCCTGAGCGCTTAATTTTTCATTATTTAGCCATATAAATTTACTTTCCAGACCAATACTCGCAGCTTTAAGAAAATTGGATTTAGCATTATCAAATTCAAATTTGCCAGGAAGATTTCGATATTCTTCAGGCATGGCTGACATTAACCCAAACCAGAACGCAGCATTAGCGACCTGATCAATAATGGTTGGCCCTGAAGCTAAATATCTGTTTTCAATTCTTAAATGTGGCTTTCCATCGTATATTCCATAGCAAGGTCGATTCCATTTATAAATGGTGCTATTGTGAACCATCAAAGCATCTAAAGTTGGAATTATTCCATCATCAAGTAATTTCACCGAATTGCTCCTTTTATTGTTGCTAAGTAAGGTATCATATCGGACGATATCCTCCTTGAAGGCATCTACTATTGAGTCATTAATCCAGCGTTTCCCAAAAGAAACACGTGAACTTCGCTCACGCAAATGATCTTTTGTTTGTCGTATATCGATTGATTGTTGAAACAACGCAATCCTTGTTTCGCGCCAAAGTCTTTTACCCAGAAGAATTGGTGAGTTTGTAGAGGCGGCAAGCACAGGTCCTGAAATCAATTGCGCCCAATTATACCGATCGACAAAATCATTGGCACTTACCTGATAGTGCATTTGAAATGAAGTATTGCAGCTTTCAAACATTACTGTATCGTGGGCCGTAACTAGTTCATCTGTGCCGTTTATGTGAAATTCAAACATCCCTTGACGTAGCTTTCTCAAGCTTTTAGCCATTGCTTTGTATCGGTCCAAAGGAGTCATATTAGTGATGACAAGATCCTTATTCCTGATCGTAGGCAAAATACCAGTCAGAATCAATTTGGAATTGAATTGTTGAAGTATGTTTTCTGCTTTTTTTATGTATTTGGAAAGACTGAGCTCTAGCTGGCCGAGGCAATCAGAAGTAAATGTCATGGGCTCGAGATTGATTTCCATATTAAACTGGGCCAACTCTGTAGTAAAGTGAGGATCATTTATTTTTGAAAGGAATTTCATAATGATTGGTGCTGGGCGCCAGGTCGCGTCTACAAGACATAATTCCTGCTCTATACCAATTCGCTGAATTCCACTTTCAATCATATCATTTTCGATCATGAATTCAAGCGCTTTAATATCGTTGAGCAAGTACTTTACAAAACGCTCTTTTTTTTTGCTATTCGATATGATGGACACGGAATTGAGTCCCATTTCAATGATTGATGGTTACACTAATAAATTAGTGAAAATTACACTATAAATTAAGTGAATAGGGGTAAAATCATGTTTCTACATAATTGGACTCAGAAAAAGAAACATCGATTTTATGAGAAAAAAATTACGCTTAGGGGAAAATATTTAAGATATGGTTTAGATTTTTAATTCTTTTTAAAGGAATAATTGAGTTTTTAGTCAGGTTTTATTCAGGATTTAAGGGTATATTTTTCTTATTTCGGAAATTCAAAATACTATCTATTCTCTCCTCAGGTACATAAGGGTAGCTCAGATCATATTTTTTGATTGGCATGGTGTAATTTATATCTGTTCTGATTGGCATGGTTGGCATGAAAGAAATCCGTCCATTTTGCGAATCCAAAACAGGCATGTCATTTTGGTTTCTACTGCTAATCAAAGCAGTATCAGGTAGAATCTTAAGAAGTTGATCTAACCCCGGTGGATTCTGTTCCTGAATTTTTAGATTAAATTTATTTAAATCAAAAGGATGAATTTTTTGATATTTAGCATCTTGAGCAAAAAGAAAGCTGT
The DNA here is from genome assembly GCA_024643455.1 of Cytophagales bacterium. GTDB lineage: Bacteria > Bacteroidota > Bacteroidia > Cytophagales > Cyclobacteriaceae > JAAUQL01. The sequence goes on along the minus strand of JAHEMV010000002.1, from coordinate 3,829 downwards.
TCGAAAGCAAAATGAATAGTAAGCAAAGATAAAATGGTGATTTCATTTTAGTTAAATTTTCGTAAATGAATTTACCAATTATACCATTAAAACGAAACAGAAAAAGGTTCATTGTTTTATTAAAGTTGGGACGTCTTTGTAACTAATTAGTTTAATGCCCAATTCTTTTATTGCCTCTTTCACTTTCAAATTCGTGTAGGCTAACGTTACGCCGTTACGATCGAATCCGACATTTTCATAGCCTATATGACCAATCCCATGCATTTCTTCTGTATCGAAACCTGGATGATCCACGAACAACCACAGTCCTGGAGTTAATTCCTTCAAATTGCTGATGAAATTGTCAATTTTTTGATCAGCAGTCAACATGTTTCCCCCAAATCCTTTCATGCTTTTTATGTGATAATCTTCGAGCTCTATTCCAATTCCATATTCTATGGCAAGTTTCTCAACTAAAGCGTTAATCTTCGGGTCAGCTTGATTGCAGCCCATGTGAGCAGAATAATGAGATAATTGAGGCAGTTTCCTTTTCACGAGTTCTATTTGGGCCCTTAGTTCCGCCTCCACTTCTTCAATTTTCCAGTCGCTCTCGAACAGAAATGTTGCTCCAGGGACATCATTTTTCCATATAAATGGATGGAAATATCCATTCTCATCGGTAATACTTGGAGCATGAGTAAGCGGACGCCATTTTAGGTTTTGCCACTCACTGGTAAGGGTTAGATGGATCCCAACATCATATTCAGGATGTTCATTTAGCATAACTACAGCCTCTTCAAACCATGGAGTTGGTGCCATTATTTCTACTGAGCGGGCAATCCCATCGGTGAATACATTTATACACGCCTTATTTACAGCGTGGGCCATGCCAATATCATCAGCACGGACGATTAAGTAAATATCTTTTTTCTGTCCACAAGCTATATTTAAGCATATGAAACAAGATAAAACCATGGGTATAAGGTACTTTTTCATTCGATTGAATTATCGAATGAAGGTAGGTTTTGAAATGTTTAAAATCAACCAATAAAATGACGGAAATGGTTATTGCGTAATTATTTGTCTTTAAAATCCAGAGAAATGGAATTTACGCAATATCTTAATCCAGTTGGTTTTGGGCCATCTGGGAAAACATGACCAAGATGTCCACCGCATTTGGCGCAAACTATTTCTTCCCTGGTTTCTCCTAGTGATTGGTCAATTTCAAGGTCTATAGACTCTTTATTGATTGGCTGATAGAAACTTGGCCATCCTGAACCAGAGTTATATTTAGTTTTTGAATCAAATAATTCATTGCCACAAGCTGCACAAATGAAAACGCCTTTTTCTTTGAAATCATAAAATTTTCCAGAAAAGGCATATTCAGTGCCCTTTTTGCGCAGAACCTCATAAGCTTCAGGCGATAATTCTTTTTTCCATTCGCTATCAGATTTCGAAACAGGATAAACTTTATCACCAGTTGAACTGTTTTCATTCGATTTGGTCTGACAAAAGGAAGTTCCAACCAATGTAAAGCTTAAAAATACCAATGTTAATAATTTACTGTTCATGTTTATCAAATTTTTATAATAAACCTCACCACGGAGAATTTGTTAGAATCAAAAAGACTCAATTTGAAAATAAATATGATTTATCAACCGAAATGCTCTATATAAGACATTTATATTCTTTTTGTAAGCATTAAATAAACACAGTTAGGAAGGATTAAATCCTTGCCTGGAAGTTGTACAGATCGAAATACCTTCCTCGCTTTTCTAAAAGGGCTTCATGATTTCCGCGTTCAACGATTTGACCTTTTTCAATTACGAGAATTTGATCTGCTTTTCTAATGGTACTCAAACGGTGTGCAATGACAAATGTGGTGCGTCCATGCATCAACCTTGAAAGGCTTTCCTGGATGTATGCTTCACTTTCTGTATCCAGATTGGATGTTGCCTCATCCAGAATTAATATTTTGGGATTGGCTAATATTGCTCTGGCGATGGCAATTCGCTGTCGCTGTCCCCCGGATAGTTTTACACCACGCTCACCAATCAATGTATCCAGGCCATCATCAAACCGGTTTGCAAATTCGAGAACATGTGCAGATTTTGCAGCATCCATTAAATCTGTTTCAGAAGCTTTCGGCCTTGGGAAAAGAATATTATCTCTGATGCTTCCTTCGAATAAAAAATCATCCTGAAGCACTACTCCTAGAAAGGCCCGGTAGTTTGTTAATTTTATTTTTCGAAGATCATGGCCATCGATGGTTATTGTTCCATTATCCGGATTTAGAAAGGAAGCTACTAAGCCTGCAATCGTGGTTTTCCCTGATCCGGAGCTGCCAACCAGGGCAGTAACCGACCCCGGACTGGCCACAAAATTGATGTCATGCAAAACTTCTGTTCCCTTATCATAGGAAAAAGAGACCTGTTTAAATTCAATATTTCCATTGATTTGTTTCAGTTTTTCTGTTCGTTTCGGATCTTCATCCTCTCGCTCCAAATCTAAAATTTCCTGCATACGATCCAATCCGGCAAAAGCTTCTGTAATCTGGCTTCCGATATTTGACATTTGTACAATTGGGGCTATTAGGAAGCCCAGGTAAAGAATGAATGCAAAAAAGTCTCCAACTGTCAATTGACTTTTCATGATCATATTTCCTCCAACACCCATGATTCCAACAGTAGCCAAACCGAGTAGGAGCGTAGCAGCACTTGTCACCAGGCTGGTTGAAGTCAACGATTTTTTAACATTTTTAAAAAGCCTGTCAACACCGTTTTCAAATGTTTTTATTTCCTGATCTTCGGCGTTAAATCCTTTGATTACCCTTACTCCATTAAGTGATTCGGTGAGTCTGCCAGTAACTTCAGCGTTAATTTCTCCTCTTTTTCTAAAAATTGGTCTGATAAAAGCAAAGGCTTTCAATGAAATCAATCCGAAAACCAAAAGTGGGAGCATAATATATAAGGTCATGGTCGGACTGATCCTTATCAAAAGCACGAAGGCAACAATGGAAGTTAATACGCCGCCAAAAAGTTGAACCAGACCAGTTCCTACAAGGTTTCGCACTCCTTCAACATCAGACATAATTCGCGAAACCAGTGCACCAGATTTTTGATTGTCAAAAAATCGAATGGGAAGACGGATGATTTGTTTCTGAATTTTTGATCTAAGCAGTGAGATTAGTTGTTGCGCTTCGACACTGAGTAACTGTGTGAGAAAAAAGGAAGTAGCAGATTGAACGATCACCGCAGCGGCTACAGCAATTAACAGCCATTTAAACAAGTCATAATTGGATTTGGCAATAACTTCATCGATAAGGTATTTGCTGGAACCAGGGAGCACCAATCCTGACAATCGGTTGATAATGATTAGTATCAACCCGATAAATAACAAGCCTTTTCTTGGCCGCAATATTTCTTTAATAATGTACTTAAGATGGTTTTTGGTAATCTTTTTACTTTTCTTTTTAGTGGAGTTATTATTCATAGTCTACTGGTTCGATGATTTTGATAAATAAATATAATTGGCTGAATTGTCAGGAATCGATAAATGGGGAAAATGACAATGCTATTCCTTACGAGGCAATTAAATATTTGTTTTAGGTAAATGAAATGTGAGTAAATTTTATGTTCATTTATATTTCCCTACCATTTTTATAAATACTGTTTTAACCACTGGCGCGCTTGAATATCATCGGAAAATGATTTCATAGGTATAGGAGGAGTTTGAAATTTAAACAAAATATTCATAATTAATTTTGACAATCCCGGCTTTGAAACCATGGCCATGGCTTTATAAACATTTGGCAATTGCTCGGTCGAGAATTTACGCGTTTCCTTGTCTG
>JAHEMV010000150.1 GCA_024643455.1 Cytophagales bacterium | reverse complement strand
TGGAAATTCAAAACCATCCTGGAGCATGATCTCAAATTGTTTGGGAGCAAATTTGCTCAATTCCCCATACATTGCTTTGATCATATCCCCACCAACAAATTGAACAAAGAATTCATCACCTCTTTGTTTTGCTTCTCTTACTTCAATAAAAACCGGAAATTGAGTTGTATCAACTAAATAGGGCTCTATGAATCCTCCCATTGGACTTGTTATCCAGTCCTGATAGGCAGTATCGTTATTTAGCCAAACATTAAAGCCGGCGGTCCAAACCCTGATACCCAGGTCTCCAATTTGTTGAAAAAGTATGGAAGCAACTTCTGCCAGTTCATCGCTCTTTTGCATTGCCATTGTTCTGGAGCGTATGCGTTCCAGGGCAGTTTCAATCTGCGCTTCCCGAGCTTGAGCTTCCGCTTTTTGCAGGTCGAGGAAACGGCTATAGGTCAATTTTAGAATACCCGCAAACCGCAACATGACATTAATTTGAAATTCATGAAGTGGTGTTGGCGTCAGCACATAAAGCATTCCAAATTTGAAGTAAAAACTATTCGTATATTCGGATTTCATCACCGCAAGCACCTTTTCCCGAATTTCATTTGTAATGGTTTCTTTTTCAGTTACTGCTTCGAAGTATTGTTGTAGCTCTTCTCCATGCATGGATCCGATAAAGTATGGATCTCCTCTTCGCCAGGTTGCTGCCACTTCAGCAATTAAAGGGTGTTGATCAAAAGAAAGTTTTCCAATTACCATAGTTCCCTTTCCCTTTTCATCCAGGTTTGCACTCCAGTCGTCCATCGATTGAGTTGACTCATCCATTATCAGAAATCCACAACTCCGTGGACTAATACCCAATCTCGTTACTTGTTCGAACAGGATTAAGGAAGTATCGCCCAACTCATGACTGCTTCGCATGGCCATAGCCTTGCTACGGACTCTTTCCAGTGCCGCTTCAATCTGTGCTTCCCTTGCCTGTGCTTCAGCTTTTTTGAGGTCACGGAATCTTTTGTATGCTAAATCAAATGCATTGGCCATTTTTTGCATGATGGTTTCAACTTCTTGTTGTGGGTATCCCATCAAATCGATGCACAATCTGCCTTCTCCATCTAATATTTTTATTGTTGGGTGAAAAAATTGTTCAATCCTGTGTTCATCTACAAAACGATTCATTTCTTCTACAACTGCTGCGTTGTATGGTCTAAACCATCGGAAGGTTGCCTCCATTCGTTCCCTATCCTGAATAACTACTGAATAATTTTCTTTATTCTCCCATGCTTCTCTTACAAAAAGAGTTTTTTCTGTTTCCTCCAAGTTAAAAACCACATCGCTGGGAAAATCTACTTTATTATCTTTTTCAATTGCTGAGGTTAGATCCCACATTCTTATACGATGATCGTCCTCTTTTAAATAGATGGTACTTCCCACCACTCCCGGGATTTTCAAATCCATGAGCTCATTCCGAAGTTTTAACACGACTTTTAAAATCTCTTCTGACTTATACATGGCCAGTGCCATTGCTCTTATTCTTTCCACAGCGAGATTAATTTCCGCATCCCTTGCTTGCGCTTCTGCTTTTTGGAGGTCTTGGAAACGGGTGTAGGCTTGCTCAAATACTCTATTGAATCGTAATAAAATTTCGCATTCTGCTTGAGTATGAGTATGGGGTGAATCAACATACCGAGGAATAGAAAGAGCAGTCTTTTTTATAAAAACCAACGTCTCACAATAGAACTTCGCCTCGAGCATCTGATTTTTCCGTTCTTCTGGCAAGAATTTAAAATCAGATTTCTCCAAAACATCTTTTACATATTCGTACTTTTCTTTTCCGGTAAAAGAATTGGTGATGTAATTCAATCCCGTTGCCATTGCCTCCCAAGCAAAATCTGTAGCTTTTATGTAAGGGATAAAAAATTTGTAAATCGGAAAATCTCGATCTGGAGAGGCAAGCCAAAAAATTGCATCTTTTGTCCCTTCAATTAATTCTACAATTGATATCTCACCCTCATTTGGAATCCCCAATTCCTGAATTTTCTCCAACAAAAGCTTTGCTACTTCGTCTATCTCCTCACTTTTGTGCATATCTAAGGAGCGGGATCGAACCTTTTCTAAAGCAGCTTCTAACTGTGCTTCACGTGCCTGCGCTTCCGCTTTTTGGAGATCAAGAAAGCGTGTGTAGGTTTGCTCGAATACTTTAGCAAAACGCGGTAGGATTTTAGTTAATTCTTCTGATATGGGTTTATGACTAATTGATACAAGAATTCCATACCTCATTGCAGCCAGTGAAAACATGACATAAGATTCAGAAAGTATGGCATTTTTCATTTCACCGGGAAGACTTTTTAACTCCGTATTTTCAAATAGCCATAAGTCCGTATTTCGCTTTTCATCACCCCTCAATTCGTAGCAAAGTAGTGGAGATTGGTCAGTAAAAGCCTTCCAATAATATTCCAATATAGCGAGCCCTTTACCAGGTAAAAAATAATGCTCCGGCAATACCGGGTTTGTCGGCGAAGAATACAATGCATCAAAACCTTGCTTCTTTTCATTGTAAAGAAGAAGGGAGCAACCCCATTGAGCAAAACCTAATGGGTTCATTTGTTTGAACAATTCAAAAACGACTTCAGGTAATTCTTCACTGTGGTGCATCGCCATGGTTCTGGAACGAACCTTCTCCAATGCTGATTCGATTTCCAGCTCTTTACGAAGGAGCTTGATTTCCTCTTGCAATTGTGTCAGATCGGCATTGGTTTTCATGGACTTGTGGTGTTTAGCAATTTATCTTTAGGTGTAATTATAAATTGTCTGAATCACTGCTTGCTGCAGTCAACAGCGATTCAGACAATCTGTAATGTAATTATAAATTCTGAAAATTCTCCTTCTTTCGTTTCAACTTTCAATTCGCCCCCATGCGCCTTCACAATATCATAACTCAATGAAAGCCCAAGCCCGGTTCCCTGTCCAGTTGGTTTCGTTGTGAAAAATGGTTGAAATATTTTTTCGCGGATATTGTCGGGAATACCCATGCCATTGTCACTTACCCGGAGCTCTACCTTATCATCCAGTTTATTTGTGCTTACCCTAACCAGCGGCTTGAAGTCAGCACTTTCAGGTTTAAGTCTTGAATTTTCAGCTTCAGCCACTGCGTAGAAGGCATTATTGATCAGGTTCAACAGCACCCTCCCGATATCCTGAGGAACCACCTTGATTTCCGGCAGATTCTCATCCAACACTAATTTGAAATCGGCATTGAATGACTTATCCCTTGCCCGCATGCCATGAAAAGACAGGTTCACGTATTCTTCAGCCATCGCATTGAGATTTATAGCTTCCTTCTTGCCCGCATCTCCCCGAGAATGTTGGAGCATATTTTTTACAATCGTTTCAGCCCGTTTCCCATGTACTTTTATTTTCTCCTCATTCCGGATCAGATCCCTGGCAAGCGCTAAGATGTCATCCTTTTTACCTGATTCCAGTTCTTCCATCAATTCCTCCAGCAGTTCCTTATTCACTTCAGAAAAATTATTTACAAAATTCAATGGATTTTGGATCTCATGAGCAATGCCGGCAGTAAGTTCGCCGAGTGAGGCCATTTTTTCGGATTGGATGAGCTGGGATTGGGTGGCTTTCAATTCACGGTATGCTTTTTCAATTTCTTTGGCCTGGGCTAGCTCTTTTTCCTTAACCAGGGCCCTTTCTCTTTCTTTAATTCGTTTTCGCTGAACCCGGTCTACTGAGAACACCCCACCAATAATAATCAAACCATACATTCCATATGCCCAAATACTTTTCCACCAGGGAGGTAATACCGTAATGGACAAGCTGACTCCTTCCCTGTTCCAGGTACCAAAGCTGTTAACGCCGCGAAGCCGGAAGGTATAATGTCCCGGGGGCACGTTTATGAATGAAGGCGTTTCCCCATCACGGATATCCTTTCGCCATCCACGGTCATATCCCTGCAACATAAACTGGATCTGGTTAGCAGCAGGTTCGTAGAAATCAAAGCAGGCTACTGAAAATGAAAATACATTCTCATCATGTTGCAATTCAATGCTTTTTGTCTGCCAAACAGGTTGATTCAGGACCCCCTTCAGGTTATAAGTGCTCCCAGTAGTAATGGGCTCATCCAGCAATCGAAATCCTGTAATTCTCAGGTCCGGCAGTCTTCCTTCCGATTGTTGCGCAATATTTTCGGGATAAAATGCGTGGTACCCTTCTGTTCTTCCAAACAGCATTTCACCATCATCTGCGATTCTTCCTGCGTTAAAATTACCCCTGGCAGATTTTACTCCATGAATCTTACCAAAAGAAGTCATGGTTTCAGTGTCCGGATCAAACTGAATGATATCATACTCACCGCCAATCCAAAATGTGCCATCCTTGGTTTTTTGCAGAGATAACAATCGTCCACCTGGCAATAAACTATTAAATGAGGAGTATTTTTTCAGTTGTTTTGTGACAGGATTTAATTTATACAACCCATCCATAAAATCAAGGAACCAAAGGTTTCCGTTATTATCGGGGGTGATGTTGTAAGCCATTCCAGGGGCCGGATCTGTTATAAAATGTTCAAAAGTATTCGTTATTGGATTATACCGGTCAAGGAAAATTGGCCTCGCAGGATCATTCCAGGGGGTTCCTCCTCCCACCCAGATCGCACCATCACTATCTTCATAAATTTCTGTAACAATATTGCCGGTTAATCCATCCGGAACATTGGGATCTGAACGATAATTTTCATATTCATAAGTTTTGGGATTAAACCGTGTAATTCCCATTTCCCAACCGGGAAACCAAACTGTTCCGGACCGGGTATGAATCGATGATAATGTGCCGGCATTCAATAATGAATCGGGGATACCCTTAGGCTGGTATCGGTGAAATCTGGAAGTTGCTATATCACCCATGTAATAACCCCGGTTGGTGGAAACTACCAGGTTCCCAGCCGGATCAAAATCAAAATCTCCTAAAAAATTTGGTTTTGGCTGCGTGCCTGTAAAAGGAATTTCAATCATCGAACCATTTTTACGGTTAATTTTTAAAAGCTTTCCGGGAAGATTGCTGTCATCTGGTGAAAGGCCTATCCATACATTGCCAACCTTGTCATTAATAACTGCATGGGTATAATACGAAGTGTCTATAAAATGATTTTCGTATTTAAAAAAAGGAAATAAATCATTACGCTCTTTCACCTTAAAAACAGCCTGGCCTTCCCCGGCACTGGTTATCCAAATAGTGCCGTCCCTTGTCTGATAGGTTTGCCATAGAAAATTAGAGGATAATTTATCTGTTCCTTTTTCCTGTTCGAAATGATCCGTTATTCCAGTTACCGGATCATAAACGTTCAATCCGCCCTGAACAGCTGTAATCCAGAGGCGACCTGAATGATCCTCGAAAAAAGAAGTTATATGGCTAAAAATAGCCATGCTTGAAGGATTGGTGCCGTTAAGGAAGGGTCTGGTCAATTTCCCCGGATCAGATGCATCATAAGTTAACCGTTCAAACTTTCCCGTCTGCCTATTCATTTTTTGCAGTCCGTCACCGGAGGTACCCACCCAAAAATTTCCATGGCTGTCTTCCAGGAATGCCCTGACCTTGTTGTCGGCAAGGCTATAAGGATCGTTCGGATTGTGTCTGAATTGAGTAAAAGATTCGGTTTCAGGATTATAGCGGTTCATGCCCCCAATTAAATGTTCCGGATCATTGTCATTCCATGGAAGCCCGGTCCCTATCCATAAAGTACCCTGACGATCTATATAAAGTGCCCTGATTTCATTTGATGAAAGGCTGGTTGAATTATCGGGGTCGTGTTGAAAACGCTTCACTTTCCCGGTTTCACGATCCATCCTGTTAAGCCCTTGCTGGCCCCCAATCCAAATAAATCCCTGCAAATCCTCCACAACCACTGAAAACTCTCCATTTAACAATGATTCAGGATTATCAGGATCATGGGAATACCTTGTGAATAGTTCACGATCGGGATCGAAAGATGTCAATCCGCCCTGCTGCCAGTGGGTCAACCAGATAATCCCCTTACTATCTATAAATATTGATTCAATATAATCACTTGACAATGAATTAATATTGTTTATATCCGCACGATAGGTCAAAATATTCTGCCCGTCATAACGGTGTAAACCTGCTTGTGAGGCAAACCATAAAAACCCGACACTGTCCTGAACAATCCCCTGTACGCAGTTACCTAAGGTAGATCCCGGCAAAACGAAAGTCTCGAAGCTTGGATTGAATGGTTTGGGGTTATCAGTTGAAATTGCATAGACCTGGGGTCCTGTCATTATGAAAATCAATAACTGTAATCCTATGAATCGTTTCATGTTTACTTAAGATTAATCGGTAAATTAATTATAAATTCAGTGCCTATACCCGGTTCACTTTTCAAGCTAATCTCCCCGTTATGCGACTTCACTATATCGTAGCTCAAGCTTAATCCCAATCCTGTTCCTTGCCCGGTGGGTTTGGTGGTGAAAAAGGGCTGAAAGATTTTTTCCTTAATATTTTCAGGTATTCCATCGCCATTGTCCTTCACTGAGATTTCTATTTGATCCTCGCCCTGGCCCCCTCCAGAGGGGGAAAATTTAGTGGAGACAATTACTTCTGGTTTGTAGCCCTCAATCCCGGACTTTGCCTTTTTATCCACAGCATAGAAAGCATTGTTAATCAGGTTTAGGAGCACTCGACCTTTATCCTGCGGGATCACTTGGATTTTTGGCAACTTTTCATCAAAGTCAGTTTTGAATTCGGCATTAAAGCTTTTGTCTTTGGCTCTTAACCCATGATAGGCGAGGCGCAAATATTCATCGGCAAGCGCATTGATATCCGTCGGTTCTTTTTTGCCGTCACCGGTTCTGGAATGTTCCAGCATGCCTTTTACGATGCCGCTTGCTCGTTGGCCGTGATGGTGGATTTTTTCTTCATTAATTTTAATATCATTCAGTAATTCAGTTTCTAATTTTTTATCCCTTTCAGCTATAACCTTTGAGCTTTCAGCTAATAACTCTTCTATCAACTCTTTATTTAACTCCGAAAAGTTATTGACGAAGTTCAACGGATTCTGAATTTCATGCGCAATGCCTGCTGTTAGTTCCCCCAGGCTGGCCATTTTTTCTGACTGTATGAGTTGGGTCTGAGTGGCCTTGAGTTCACGGTATGCTTTTTCAATTTCTTTGGCTTGAAGGAGTTCTTTTTCTTTGGCTTTATTCTTTTCTTTTTCCAAAAGTCGCTTTCGTTGGATTCGGTCAGTCAGTACAATGCCGCCGATAAACATAATCCCATAAAGCAGGTAAGCCCAAGGCGTATTATACCAAGGAGATAAAATAACCACGGACAATGATTTTTCGCCCCATTTCCCATATAGATTTGATGCCTTCAGCCGGAAGGTGTAATTTCCCGAAGGAACATTGTAATAATAGGCCTTATTTTCTCCGGTATAAATCCTCCATACATCTTCATAATTTTCCAGCTTATACATGAAGTTTTTTTCGGATGTGCCCGACAAATAATCAATATTATTTATTTCGACAGCAAAATTATTGTTGTCGTAAGCGAGCGTGATTTTTTCTGTTTGTGAGAGTGCCTTCGGCAATGGTGCATCTACACCGGGAATAAGCTGTTTATTGTCCAGAAAAAATTTACTGAAAAACGGACGGGGAGTTGTTTTTGCTTTTTCAAAGTCCGGCGGAAAAAAATGATAGTACCCGTCGCGATGACCAATTACTATTTCTCCCTGCAATGTTGTGAAAGCGATATTAGTGCAATTAATGGCATCTATATTCCAACTTTTGGCAAAAACGACTGCATCCCCGGATTCTGTATTTAATTTTACAAATCCTACTAATGTATTCAGCCAAAGGAAATGATCTTTATCTTCCGTTATACCCCAAATACTTTGATTATTGAGTTTCCCGGCAGGATCAATTAATGGTACAAATTGATTTGTTTTCTGATCTAGCACATGCAGTCCTGCAGTTATCATCCCCATCCAAATGCGTTTTTTACTGTCTTTATAAAGGGAAAAATATGTCGAATTAAATTTTTTACTTCGGATAAATTTATCTGACGTTTTATTATAAAAATTCAATCCTCTTTGTGTACCAATCCAGGCATTTCCTTTTTCATCCGGCATGATTGATATTACAATATCATTGCTGATTGTAGCGGTATCTTCCGGATCATGCTTATATGTATTGACTTCATCGATTTCTATGTTAAAGAGATTCAATCCCTTTGGAGTACCAAGCCAAATCGTGCCGTCGCGATTGAGCTGACTTAATATTACTGTATCAGAAGAAAGTTTTTTTTCTGTTTTTACAGTATACTTATAGGTAGCAAACGATTCCGTCTTTGTGTTAAAATAATAGAGGCCGTTACTTGTAGACACCCATAGATTATTATGATCATCCTTTTCCAAATAATTGATACTGTTTTCAATCGCTTCCTTTTTTTGGTTTATATAAAACGTATCGTAGCTCTCATCTTTGTTTTTACGCAGCAATCCTTGATTGGTCCCGATCCACAGTACACTGTCAGATGTTTGAGCAAAAACTATTGCCGTTTTATCGAGCGATGAAAAATATACAAAATTGGTTTCCGCTGATATTTTGTACAAAAGCCGGTTGTTGTCAGCAGGTTGCCAAACAGAAATCCACAATAAATTATCTTTTGTCATCATACTTGCCCAGAAATCATTGTATTCGGTTTTAAAAGCACCTTCCTCATCAGTACCGAAATGTTTTGTGATGGCTGTTTTCGGGTTGTAACGGTTTAATCCTCCGGAAAAAGTGCCTATCCAAACATATCCTTTGGCATCTTCAGTTATGAATGTGATGTGGTCTTCTGCATAATTGTATTTATGGATTAGTGCCGGCCTGCTTAACTTTTCAGGATGCTTTGGATCGTATAGATGTCGCTCAAATATCCCTTTTTCCCGATCCATGGTGTGCAATCCGTCACCGGCCGTTCCTACCCAAAAGACTCCCCGGCTGTCTTCAAAAATGGCCCGAACCCTGTTGTCAATTAAACTATTAGGATCATTTTTATTATGTCTATACCGCGTGACCTCCCCTGTTGCCCTATCCAATTTATACAATCCTCCCATAAGCGGATCCTGAATGTCACCTGTAAAAATACTTCCGCAACCTATCCAAAGAATGCCCTCCCTATCTTCGTATAAGGTCCTTACATGCTCTTTGCTCAACAAAAGTGCATCTTCGGAAGTACCCGTAAAGTGAGTAAATTTTCCGGTCTCGATATCGTAATTATCCAGCCCTTTTGCAGTACCAAACCACAAGGAATTATCTCGGGATTGCAAAATAGTCCGCAATGAATCGCTGCAGATACTTGAGGGGTCATTTTTATTATGTTGAAAATGGGTAAATGTTTCAGTTTCCGGATCGAAACGGTCTAAGCCTTGCGCAAAACTGCCCGTCCAAATATAATCTTGATTATCAACCAGGATACATTCTAATCTGCCTGCGCCGATGGAATTCTCTTTATTTATATCAGGCTTGTATGAAGTCAGTCTTACCCCGTCGTATTTTGACAAGCCGGCATTATTATCTGCTAACCAGATATAACCCTTGCTGTCTTGGGCCATTCCTACAATAGAAATCATCCCTTGATCGGGAGGGAAGGCTGCGAATGAAAAAGTTAAATCCTGACATTCACAAAGACCGGGTAACAAAACAAATACAAGTGAGACTAAGGTTCTAAATGATTTCAATAGCTTAGGATTCATCATGGTATATTTTTTCAATTTTAACTAAATTATTTCGATGGTAATTGCATAATAAATGCCGAGCCTTCTCCTTCAACCGACTCCACTTTCAGCTCCCCGCTGTGCGCTTTTACAATTTCATAAATTGTCTGAACCATGATTTATAGGATAAAATGATTAACATGACTTAAATAATTGGCAATTGAAATATAAACTGAGTTCCTTCATTTTCTTTTGATTCTACATTAATATCTCCTCCATGTGCTTTAATGATATCGTAGCTCAAACTCAGTCCCAAACCAGTTCCTGAGCCGGTTGGTTTGGTGGTGAAAAAGGGCTGAAAGATTTTGTCTTTGATATTTTCGGGTATTCCATCGCCATTGTCCTTCACTGAGATTTCTATTTGATCCTCCCCCTGGCCCCCTCCAGAGGGGGAAAATTTAGTGGAGACAATTACTTCTGGTTTGTAGCCCTCAATCGCGGACTTTGCCTTTTCATTCACAATATAGAATGCATTGTTGATCAGGTTGAGGAGGACGCGGCC
>JAHEMV010000641.1 GCA_024643455.1 Cytophagales bacterium | reverse complement strand
AATCTCTTCTGGTGTTTTTCATAGTTAAGTTTTTCTTTACTAATTTATTTTTATCAAGAGTAAACTCCGGTAAATTATCTTTTCAATGCTAACTGAATGGCTTTTATTTCAACAACTCAATATTGCCACAAAGAATCACTTATTCAAAAATCGTTTAATCTCTCCTGTGATCTCAATCTTCGGATGACGAACTACTGCCCGATATTCATATTCCTGTCCCTGTTTTAAATCATTGATGCCAATATTGAATATTTCCAAACCTTCAACTTTAATAAATTCTGAATAGGTCCATTCCGCTCCTGTCAGGTTCTCTGCAAAACCGGCATAGGGCCGGTATAGGAAACCAACCTCAACTGCTTGAGTATCTCCTTTTTTTACCAATTCGCCTTTCAGCACTACACGTTCTCCAGCTGGCATAGCGCTTAAAGTATTAACAAAAGGTGGATCGAGTGCAGGCTCGATATTTTCGAGTTTCACCACGATGGGATTTGGCCATTTGTGATTATTATAAATACGTTGTGCCCGTACCACTGAAATTCTTAATCCATCTGCTGACTGCTCAAATCGGGCCATGCCATCTGCATCCGGATTATATTCCACAACCTCTCCAGTCTGACCGAGTACACTTACTTTAGTATCTGATGTGGCTTTTATCGATTTCAAGATAAATTCTCTCCGTTCGCCCCTGGGCCAATCAGGCATTTTTGTTAGATATGCATAGACAGTTTTTCCATCTTTAGTAGATGTAAACCAGGTATTTTCTTCATTGGTGATGATCCATGGCCGAACGGAATAGATCGATTCCTGGTTGATAAAAGTCCAGGCAGCAACTTCGCGTAAGCGCTCTTCCTGTTCAATAGGTAATTGTCCGTTGGGTTTGGGGCCGACATTGAGCAGAAACGTCCCTCCTTTAGCACGGCTCTCAATTAAAATCTCGATCAACCTTCCTCCCGATTTATAGTTTTCGTTGGTAGGTTTGTATTGCCACTGGGTGCCCATGGTGGCATTGGCCTCCCAGGCATCATCCGAAGCCAAACCAGGTACATATTGTTCCGGAGTAGAAATCGCACCCCTGGTCACGAGTACCTCTGGTTGTATGCGCCAAACGACTTCCTTTGCCTTTTCCTGTAAAGCCCCCTCTCCGCCGTCAAAGAAAATTATATCAATTTTCCCATAGTTGGTCATTAGTTCGGTAAGCTGTTTTTCGGTATGAATGAGGTATTTTTCCATTACTTCTTCAGGCAATGGTTCAGGGAATCTCCTACGCACTGTTTGTCCATTTTCATGAAGAAAATGAAAATCTTCAGGTGAAAAATAAAATCCGACAGCAAGACCGTATTTTCTGCATGCTGCTACATATTCGCTTACCAGGTCTTTCCCGTAAGGGGTATTCATGATATTAAAATCTGTGGATTGTGTGTCCCAAAGGCAAAATCCCGAATGATGCTTGGTCGTGAGCACAATATATTTCATGCCAGCCAATTTGGCCAGAATGGCCAGGTCTTCACCGGAAAAATCTTTCGGATTAAATGTCTTCGGAAGCTCATGGATAAATCGGTCGAGGTAATCTTCTGAAGCACCTACCATGGAGTGGCTGATTACAATGCCAAGCTGACTATCAAAACTAAAATGAATGAACATGCCAAATCCGGCATCTTTCAACCATTCGAGACGTTCAGGTTTGTTCAGATCTAAAAAATCCGCACTTTTTTCATTGGTAGTTTGTGCAAAAGCTGAATAACCTAAAACTAAAAGGGTGAAAAACAAAGTCTTTATTCTCATAGATACTATTCTTTTATAAGCATAAAATTTTTATTCCGAGACCGAACGAATTATGCCACTCCAAAATACAAAAAATATTTTTCATCGTACTTCAGAAATGAACTGCTGAATCTGTTTTATGCAATTGAAGTGCTTCAATTTTGGGCATTTGATTTCATAATTACCATCATCTTTTTTATCAGCCTTAATAACTATCGTCGATTAACAAAAATATACTCTGAGCGTTTAACAAAAGGTAAGGAACAAAGTGATTACATGAAGTTTTTATTAACCTTAATACTTATTATTTACCCTTCCAGCTTCTGCTCCGCTCAGGATGGCCCTATATTCCAGATAAGTATTTTTTATGGCGGTGGCAATTATATAATTTCTGAAAATCAAAAGAAGTCCGTTGAAGATTTTATTAATAATATCCCCAATGTTAATCAGTACAATATCACGATTCACAGTCATACTGATAATATTGGTGGAGTAGAGTTTAATGATTGGTTATCAAAAATGCGAAGTCAATCGGCTTTGGAAGAACTCCTGATTAACAACATCAAACTAGAAATGATCGAGATAAAGGATTTTGGTTTGCACAATCCCGTTTACGACAATTCTACCTGGGAAGGAAAACTGAAAAACCGAAGAGTGGATATATTGGTATGGCCACTTGCTCTTTAGTACTATTGCTCATTTGATCCAGGATAATCAAACCTGATTCTAGCTCCTCGATCATTCAAATCTTTCAGCGCCAACTTGAATCGCTCATACTCCATCGTATTCATTTCAGTGAGATTTTTATTGAGATATATAAAGCTGAGCTTTTCAAACGTCCTAATCTCCTCAGGGAATTCCGTGATGAGATTAAATGCCAGATTTAATTCTTCAAGTTGTTTTAATTCCAGAATCGAGGAAGGAAATTCAGTCAGATGATTATGCTGCAAATGGAGATATCGCAAGTTCTGAAGATTTGATATATCCGGTAATTCACGGAGTTGATTATTGTGAGCGTAAAGC
>JAHEMV010000640.1 GCA_024643455.1 Cytophagales bacterium | reverse complement strand
TTGGTCGGAGGACTAGGCAATCGCATGGTATCCAACAAATTTCCACCGTAATCAAACTTAAACAGTGTGCTGTTCATCGCATCTGCTGCAAAAACATACTGGTTTAAAGTGTCCATTTTTAACATCGTAATGATGGAACTACTGGAAATATCATTTGAAAATGTACTGGCTGAAAAAGTCTTACACGTTTTTTTTGGTTCTCTCTCAAATTTCTGTTTAGGTAATGAATCCGGGCTTACAATAAAAAAATAATCAACAATTTTTTCCCATTGTTCCTGAGTCATCGCCGGCAATTTTGGAACCAGGGTCGGATTGATCCTTTGATAGTAAATACTCTTGTAATTATGTAATCCTAACCTGGGCCCCATCTGGGGCAAAACTTTGTATACCCAGGTTTCCTTATCGAGTAATGGTGCCGGGGTTTCCTTGTGACACGTTGTGCAGTAGGTTTTAGTTAATTGCTCACCTTCTTTTACAAATGCCTCATATCTTTCTCTTTCTGGATTAGTACAGCTAAAATTTAAACAAACAAACCCCAGGACTAAAACGATAAAAAAGTGTTGATTTTTCATAACAAGCGCTTGCAGAATATACTTAAAAAATTAAGTGAATATCTTAATAAATTTGAAGTGGTAAAAAGATTCACCTGTATTTCTTATATAAGTTTCTCAATTGTTTAATTTGGTAATTTAGTGGGGCGCTAAATTCCAACCTATGAATCATGAAAATTAATCGCGATTTTTAGGGTTCATTTTTATGATTTCAAAGAAAAATATTTTTACATGAGCTATTCCTTTTTTCAGGCAATAATCCTAACGAGTACACTTATTGTCGGGTGTTCACTTAACTCATCAGATAAAAAGTTTGAAGTCATAGATCCATCTTCATCAGGGATTGAATTTTCGAATACAATTGTAGCCAATGATACCTTCAATGTCATTGATTTTTATTACATCTATAACGGTGGTGGTGTTGCGATTGGTGATTTTAATCAGGATGGACTTCAGGATGTATATTTTGCTGGAAATGAAGTATCCAATGCACTTTATTTAAATAAGGGGAATTTTCAGTTTGAAGATATAACTGAAGAAGCCGGAGTAGCAGCAAGCGACATTTGGTCTCAGGGAGTTGCCGTAGCAGACCTAAATTATGATGGATGGCCAGATATTTATGCTTGTGCTTCGATTTATGGAACCGAAGCACAACGGATCAATAAATTGTTTATTAATAATGGATTAAATGAAAATGGTATCCCCACGTTTCGGGAAGAAGCACAAAAATGGGGTATTGACGAACCTGGCCACTCGTCGAATGCCGCATTTCTTGATTACGATCTTGATGGGGATCTTGACCTTTTTGTACTCAATAATTTTATGGATCGACAATTTCCCAGTCAGTTTAGGCCTGCAATTGTTGATGGAAGTTCAGTAAACTCTGATAAGCTATTTAAAAACACGGGAAATGAACACTTTGAAGATGTGTCTCAAGAAGCAGGTATTCTCATAGAAGGTTATAGTCACGGTATTTCTGTTCGAGATATCAACCTGGATGGTTGGCCGGACATCTATATCACCAATGACTTTCTGCCTAATGATATCCTGTATATCAACAATCAGGATGGAACCTTTACCAATAAAGTGTCAAAATACTTAAAGCATCAATGTTTTTCTGCTATGGGCAATGATATCGCTGATATCAACAACGATGGCCTCCAGGAAATCTTTGCTCTGGACATGCTTCCTGAAATCAATTATCGCAAAAAAACCATGCTCCTGAGGAGTAATTCAATGAATCAGCTGAATTATCAATTGTATAATTATGATTTTCAATTTATCAGAAATATGCTCCATCTCAATAATGGACCAGATGGACAAGGCAATATGCTGTATGGTGATATTGGATTTCTTTCAGGTGTTTATGAAACAGACTGGAGCTGGGCTCCCCTTTTCGCCGATTTTGATAACGATGGGTATAAGGATTTAGTCATCGCCAATGGATTTCCCGGAGATGTAACAGATATGGATTTTGCCAATTATATGAATAAGTATCAGAATTACATTCTTAAACGATCGGATGTATTTGATACCATACCTGAAGTACGTATCGACAATTACATTTTTAAAAATAACGGTGATTTAACTTTTTCAAAAAAAACAAAGGATTGGGGATTTGAAGCCAAAACCTTCTCGAATGGTGCCGCTTTCGCTGATTTTGATAATGATGGTGATCTTGATTATATCACCAATAACATAAATGGTCCTGCAACATTGTATAAAAACAATTCTATTGAGCAACAATCGAAGGAAAAAGAAAAAGCAAATTATATACGCATAAAACTTAAAGGGTCGGAAAAGAACGTCAATGGAATTGGATCAAAAATAATATTGTACACTGGAGAACAAAAACAATTTTATGAACACAACCTCCATAGGGGATTTATGTCAACTATGGATCCTATTATTCATTTTGGGTTGGGAGCATCTGATCAAATTGATTCTATTGTTGTTTTTTGGCCTCAGGGTAAAATCTCCAGGTTATATTCACTCGCATCGAACCAGGAAATAGAAATCCGTCAAAATGAAGGAATCGAATCAACTGGAATCTTTATTAAAGATTATCTGTTAAAACCAATAATAACGCCTCTATTTAGCCGCAACAAAAAGAATTCGAAAATCAACTATATACATGAAGAAAAAGAGCTTTTTGATTTCAACTATCAACGAACTATCCCACACAAATTGTCTCAATATACTCCTGGGATAGCAGTGAGTGATATCAATGGCGAT
>JAHEMV010000149.1 GCA_024643455.1 Cytophagales bacterium | reverse complement strand
CGTAAGTACCGTAAATGCCGTCCAGATTAATTATGCTGACCAGAATGTAGACGATGACCGACTAGGCAAGCGGACCGATCAATATCACCAATACATACTATACTATTCGATTGACGGTAAAAAATGGAAGGTTTTGGCAGATAAAAGCAAAAATAAGACGGATGTGCCCCACGATTATGTGGAACTCATGAAACCCGTGCAGGCACGATATATCAAATTGGAAAACATCCATATGCCAACCGGGAAATTTGCCCTTAGCGGTTTTCGCATTTTCGGAAACGGAAATGGCGTCAAACCAGAAGCACCAAAGCAATTCATGGTGATGCGAACAGAAAAAGACAAACGAAGTGCATTTATCAAATGGAGCCCGGTTGATGATGCTTATGCCTATAACATCAAATACGGAATAGCTCCTGATAAATTATACACCAGTATCCTGGTGCATGGCAATAATGAATATTGGCTAAAAACCATGGATCGTATGAAAACCTATTATTTCACCATTGAAGCCATCAATGAAAATGGAGTGAGCAGGCAGTTTGAGACGATCAAAGTGGACTGAGAAGACCTATGGAATTTTTATTGGAAAAAAGGAATGTAAGAATCGATTTTTATTCGAACACACTTTTCAACAATTCTTTGTTGAACGCTTTATAATCTTCGACTAGCTTTCCGAAGATAATAGCGCCGAATGTCATTAGAAAAATAAATACGATCGATAAAATTATGATGAATAAGTTCATTGTTCTCGTTTTTTATAATCATATTTCAAATCCCATGCCAAAAAACGGAATTTACTACAATATCCCCCCGGGAGGAGGTGAATCCAGAATTGGGATTCCTTGTTTGGTATCTACCCATCGAAAATAATAATAGAGTTTTCGTTGTACATCAATACCGTAATCTACAGTAGGATCGTATTGAATTATATTTTCGAAAAGCGGAGCAGTAAGTGGTCGGGTTGCTTTATAATTCCAGGCATTCACATAGCGTTGATTCCACATAGCATAATACTCTTCACCGTGATCTTTTGCCGGACTCCAAGTAGTTGCAAACCAAGTATCAAATCCAGGATCCATTACGATTACTTCATATTCATCTGCATTTTGCTTGATATCAATAAGATTTTTATCCGGCACACTTTGCATTCTATTTGAGTTGACACAACTAAGCAAAAAGAATGAAACTAAGATAATTTCAATACTATTTTTCATATCGTTCTCCTTTCTTGTTTCTCTATCTTAATAACGAAAATGAAAACAAAACTGATACTTAATCTCAGGGTAAAACGTATGATCATTTTTTCCTGAACCCTAATACTATTCTGAAATGGTAATGGAATACGAGGCAATAAATCGTTCTTTTGCAGGTAGCGAAACCAGCCCTTCTTTATGTTCAAAATTTCGATCCGAATCCATGCTATCGGCTATGCCCAACCAAGGTTCTATACACACATAATCAGCATTTGGTTTTGCCCAAAGTCCCAGATATGGAAAATCTTTAAAAGACATAGTCAATACCTGCGAAGACCTTATACTTTTTAGACTGACTTTCGAAGATCGAAGGTTTTTAAAAACCAATGCATCGTTATCGAATAAGTGTGGATGTAAATTGATGATGTTGGTATTATTCAAAAATGGTAATGCTTCTTTTGCAATTAGCCCATCTTTTTGTACCTGCCACGTTGGGGCTGTTTCTTTTTTTTCAAACTCAAGAAAGGAGTCCGTATAGTCTTCACCTTCATTGACCGGACAGGTAAATGCCGGGTGTCCGCCAAGAGAAAACAGCATGATATTTTCACCATGGTTTATGATTTCATGCCCGACAGTGAGTTCATTTTCTTTAAGGATAAACGCAATTCTGAATTCGAATTTAAACGGATAAATCTGAAGGGATGCATCGCTGTATTTTAATGCAAAAGTGAGCCTGTTATCCGTTTGTTCTATTAGGGCCACGTCTTCATTTTTCCTTATAAATCCATGCTTGGGGCAATTATACTCTTTCCCTTTATAAAGAAATCCGTTTTCCTTGAGGCATCCTATCACGGGAAATAGGTTTGGGGCATGAGCTGCCCAGACTTCGGGATTCCCTTGCCAGACAAATTCTCTATGGGTTTTTAATGATTTTATACTGCACAGTTCAGCTCCGACTGTCTTTACTCCTACCTGAAAATGATTATTTTGTATAGTATGTATTTTCATGTCATTTAAGATTTATTTGCATTTGCAAAATGATAAAGAATTTATATCATGACGAACAGACACTATTTATTTCTTCGTTTAATAATCGCTCTGATTCCTTCCAAAGGCAAAGACGCACTAGCCAGGTAATTTGGAAGTTGATGCGTATCTCCAAAAATCCATTCGCTGGCACCGTTTTGTTTAAAATCATCCACCATATCCACCACCGTTTGGTTGGCTAACTCAGAATCAACAAAGTCCAGTGTGTAAACAAACCAACCGGTAGGTGTTGCCCAAAAAGCACCGTTTTGATACGTATCTTGTTTACACCCAGCTTTTTCCCAATACACACCCCCAGGAAGATGACGAACCTGGCCCTTTTTTACAATTTGAACATAATTTTCCTGAAAATAGGTGGCAATGGTTTTGGTCTGCTTTTCATCAGCAACACCAAGATAAACAGCAAATGCCGAGCCCCAAATATCCGGTTCCCTGCAGCTAATCGTTGCAGCACGAAATAAACCAATATCTTCATCCCAGAAAATGCTCTTTATGCTTTCTGTTACCAATTTACTTTCATTGCTCCAATAATCAGCTTCGCCGGTACGGCCAATCGCATGGAGCATATCTGCAAGGCGATTGCTCGCCTGCACATATAAAAGTGAACAGAATAATACATCCCCTTGTTTTCCAATTGTATCTGTAAATCCATAAGGACAGCGTTCTTGTTTCTTTCCTGGAATAATATGAACCAGGTGTGTCTCTGGATTGCGTTGTACTGAACTCAAGGTTTTTATTAGTGAATCGATCAAGTCATAAAGCAATTTTTTATCTTTTGTCTTCTGATAAGTATTCCAAGCAACGTTAACTGTAAATTGAGATCCATCCGCCACTGGATTTTCTCCCATAGTCCCAAAACCTGGTTTATATATGGGTGTTCCATCAAACTTTATACAATCCACCCCTGCTCCATCCTCATTTATTCCTTGAACAAAAAGCCTGCACGCATCGATGAGTTCTTTATCGGAATAGGAGTTAACAGCGCCTTCCAGAGTATAAGCAAAATCCCGCAGCCAAAAGGCTTCATACCCGAGACCAACCTGAGGTGGAAATGCCGATGTGCCATCCTCCATAATTCGGATTGATTTACGGATAATGCGATGTGCTTCCTGCTCTAACCAAATGACAGCATCTTCAAAAGTCTTGTCTTCAAAAGATAAAATAGTTGAATGTATTCCAGTCGTTTCATTGCGATGGTAAATTCCCTTATCATTGGATTTATGCTTAATAATAATTTCTTCTCCTATTTTATGTTCAGGAGCTGATCTATTCCAGGCTATGAATAGCAATGCAAAAAATGGCAGAATTTTGACAATATTTAATGTAAAAAAATTCATTTATCAAGAAGTTATCTCAAAGCTAATTAATCATTTTTTCTGATACACTTTCACATAATCTACAATAAACACATCAGGGAGTTTCGTTTTTCGGATCTCCTTTTTACTACCGGGATATTCCATGCTGAGAATCATATATTGGTCAATATTTGAGATGCCTTCGGTCACCTCGTAAAATTTATACCCGTCAATATAAAAGATGTACTTATCGGGAAACCATTCCAACCCAAACGTATGAAAACCTTCACTCACCCCACTGAGGTAGCTTTGCATTCCATGCGTAGTCTTCTGGTTGGGACCATAAGCCCAATGGACATTATGCGAAACGATATCCTTTCCCAATTTTTTGAAAAATTCCATAATATCGATTTCAGCACCATAAACAGCAGGATCTTCTCCTTTTGAAATATCAGTTGATTGAATCCAAAAGGCAGCCCAAACTCCCTGAGATTTTTGAAGTTGTGCCCGACATTCGTAATATCCATATTTTGACATGAACAAGTCCTGTGTCCCAACTGCACTTCCTAGCAACTTTCCTCCCTGCTTTAAGGCGAAAAGTTTCAAATATCCATTTTCTACTTTAACAGCTTCTTCGGAAACATACGCAATGGCCCTTGGTCCCACCCCACGAACCTTCCATTTCATAGAATCCAGTTCGTCTCCTTCAAACTCATCTTCCCAGACTAACCTGTACCCCACTGTACCTGGATTAAATTGTTCGTCAGACATTGGCCCCTGGGCTGGTCTTTGCGACAATCCTGGATAGAACCCTAATAAAAATAGTATCAATGAAATAATGGTTTTCATTTTATAGTTTTGATAATGTTGGAAATTCAGCTTTTAAATGTTCCCCAGTTCATCATTGGAATACACCAAACCCCATGGTTTCCGGATAGTATCCATGATCTCCATAATCTGAATCGACTCATCCAATGGCATGAATGGTGATTCTTTAAGTCCTAGTTTCAAACAACGCATTACTTCCTCGGCCTCATAATTTAAAGCGTTTTCACTTGACCCTTCTATCATCTCAACTTCCACGTTGTTGACATACAAAGAAACCTTTTTTGGGACTGCAAAAAGTTCATGGACTTTTATATATCCTTCGGTACCAAAAATATATGCTTCATCCACTGCTTCAGTTCTCAACGCAAACGACAAATCGGCTATTTCCCCACGATCATATTTTAATATAGCCACTCCCTGTTCATCAGATCCTAAATTACCAATATGACTAAGTCCAATGGATTCTATTGGTTTTTTATTAAATATCTGCGAAGCAAATGAAATCACATACACACCGACATCCAAAAGACTCCCACCGCCCAGTTCGGGGTTGAGTTGCCGTGCCTCAGGCGCAAAGTCTCTACGCGCACAACGGGAAGCTCTTACCATCCGCACTTCTCCGATTCTATCTTCATTTACCCATTGTACTACCTTTTTAAGCAAAGGCACATGTCTTGGAATCATGGCTTCCATCAGAAAAACATTTTCTTCACGGGCAACACGAACCATTTTCCGTGCTTCGGCAGCGTTTATGGCAAATGCTTTTTCACACAAAACAGCCTTTCCTTTCCGCATGGACATTACACTATTTTCCAGGTGAAAGGTATGAGGCGTACCAATATAAATTACTTCAATATCTGGATCGTCCGCCAGTTCCTGATAGGTGCCGTATGCCTTTTGGACCGTATGTTTTTCTGCAAATATTTTTGCTGAAACAAGATCTCTGGAAGCTACTGCAGCAAGATCTGCATCAGGTAACATGTTCAAAGCATTAGCAAATTTTCCAGAAATATTGCCTGTACCAATTATACCCCATTTTATTTTAGTACGCATAGTTGATTTTATTATTTACATAGGTAAGCGATAACTCAGTTTTTTAGTAAAAAATAACTGCATAATGAAAGTATTTATAAAAACTGAACTTCAATTTGCTCGTTTTTAAAAGCGCATTAGCGGGATGAAAAACTCATACGTATGAACCTGGTTTTGATTCGGAACCGGATCGTCATTTAATAAGAAACTATACCTGACTCCAAAGCTCAAATCATATAAATTCAGCACTTTAGTATCGAAGATTAATTCTACACCTGTAGAATTGTATAATTGTATCGATTCTGTGTTTGTACTTGAGTTGTTGAAGTAGGTTCTGCTGTAATCAAAAAACAAATTTGAACGCATTCGATAAAAGTAGATTAGACCCCAAAATCCCCAATCAGGATATGCTATCGTAAAATGATAATTTGAGCCAATTTTATAAATGTAGTCGTATACAGGTCTGTTGTAGCCTCTGGAATAAACAAAATTGTCAGAGAAAAAATAATTATTTTCAGCATCTTCACTTTGAAAGGATGCTTGAAACACGATATTATGATTTATTGAAAAACCAGGAAATGTCCATTCTGAATCAAAAAATAGTTGTTTTGCAGTATTGTCATCGATCGAAGTATTGTATTCAGTTTTTATATACTGACTATTTTTTGCAAAGATACTCTGCCTGGCTTTTTTTCTACGATTCACAAATGACACCCCAGTTTCTACAGAACTCAGGTTGAAATCAGTTGTTTCAACTTGTTCAGTTTTTTTGAAACGAATTGCTGTATAAGAGTAATTTGAATAAATGTTAAATTTATTTGTATACCGTCCGCCGCTGAAATCAAAAGGCAATAGAAGACCTGCTTTTATCTTATTTTCCAACCATGTTACTTTTACGGTATCGATCACATTGGTTCCATCATCGATATACTTTAATCCAGCACGTGGACTGGTAGAAATACCAAAAGACAAAACCGGATACAATTGAGCATAAATACCATTAAAAAAATAAGTAAAATTATTGTCATTCCTATTGTATCTTGCTCCTAAATCCAAAGACAAGGTATTCAGTATATTATTTGATCGAAATGCCCATTCATAGTTTGGGTCTTCTAAATATAAATTCCAACTATGAACGTTTATTAACTTGGAGGATTGAGAATATTTTGTTATTTCATATTCTTTATTTGGCAAGTCTTCGGTTATATCTCCGCCTTCGGAATCAGAAGAAACAAATTGGAATTCTGGTAAATCTTTGGGTTCATTAATTTCAATTGGTTTCCATTTTGACCTTTCCGTTTCCATCGTTATAATATCGCTTCCCAGGTAAGAGTAGTCTGTATAGTAAAGTTTACTTTGCTCTTCAGAAAAAGCTGGTTGATATGCGCCTACTTTTACATCGGTAACCTGGTAAATTGTATCATTCCCTAGCTCAACAGCAAAAATGTTATCTGTCCCGGAATATGTTGAGGAGAAATAAATAAAATCCTTCCCAAGCCATGGAGGACCTAATTGATTGTCAGAAAACTTTGTAAGATTTTCAACTTCACCGCTTTCAGGATCTACTTTTACTAACGAGTTCCTCCCTAACTTGTCACGGGCAATAGAAATAATATATTTCTCATCATATGACCATTTTGGATAAGCAAAATATAAATTTGCCGGATTTGGAATTTCCTTGATTATCGCCCCTTCGACTGATAAAACATGCAAACTATATTCCTGATCTACACTTGCATGTGCGGCGATAATTTTTGATCCATCAACAGTTATATCAGGTGAAAAGTATTTGGTTGACCTGGTGATTTTTGTTCGTTGATATGTATTCATATCATACATAATAATATTTGAATTCACGTTCCATCCCCATCTTTCATCCTGCCCTATCTCAGCCCAAAGTAACCTGCCATTTTTAAATGAAAAATAATCATCAAGTACTCTACCCTGCTTGGTTATTGGTATTTCTGTACCATATTGGTTAATAGTATAAAATGCTCCTATATTTTTGTAGCTGGATTTATAGACAATCACATCACCATATTTGTCAAAATAAGGATAATTGTATATCGTGTACGTATCATTTTTATCAACATTATTGTATTTCTCAATTTTAGTCGTTTCTGGTTTAAACATTAGTGAATCCCATTTTTCATTATAATATCTCAATGACATGATATAAAAATCATATGTTGGTAATTCAGATTTTTTATACAAACTTCTGGAAAAGGGATAAAACAGACTATTATAACTTCCCGCTTCATTCAATATATCTTTCCAGAAATCATTTCCATATTTTTCACGACCATAATTCACCATGAGGAAACCGGCTGCATAACGATCCGGAACAAAGTCTTTTAATGATCCATTTCTAATTTTGGCATATGAATAATATCGATCTTCAAAAGACAAACTTTTAAATCCATTGTAAAAGGAAGGTAGCCTCCCTCTTCCTTGATTTGTTAAAGCTGTTTCGGTAACAACTGCATCCCCTTCCATAAACCAATTCGGGATACTCAAAGAAGCAAAATAATTCCAACCCATTTCCCCAAATAGCACATATCCAAAATTGGTCAAACCCCTTTTGGCATTAGTGAACTGTTGCACATGGCGATATTCGTGAATTGATAAGATATCTAGCCAATTGGAGCTGACTAAATATCCTGATTGAGGAGGCGTAGTGAATAATTCTGATCTAAAAGGTGCAACAGCAACATATCCATTTGATACAACAGTTTGATTTTGTAAAGCAATGTTAACTTTTTTGAATTTGTCTCCAATAGAATTGTGAGGCATCTTATTTAGGTGATGGACTGTATTCGCTACTCTTTGAGCCTGCTCTTCCATGCCCAAGGGGAAAATAATTCTTGCCGTATCTGTATTGATTTGACCCCATTTGAGCCTGGGAGAATTTCCTCCAAATTCCTGAGCCGTTGCATTATGTCTTGTACAAAATATAAAAGACAAAAAACAGAAAAAAAATCTGGAAATAGTTACAAAAGAATATTTGTAATTATGCATTCCCAAAGATAACATTCAAAAAGAAGAAAATTAAGAATTTAGATACACCTTTTTAATTTTTTCCATGTCATCCTTTATACTGTTGGTTGGCCAATACGGTTCAAAAAATATTACTTGTTTATTTGGCCTGTCCATTTTAACCCTTATGATAGGAATTCGAGCCTTTACGGCAATATAATAAAATCCCGTTTTCCATTCATTAACGTTTTTTCGTGTTCCTTCCGGAGCAAGCGAAATCACGAAAGATTCATGGTTATCATAAAAAGCGACAACCTGATCAACAAGATTTGTGTTTTTAGTTCGATCAACCGGGTAGCCTCCCATCCACTTGAAAAACCATCCGAAAGGTGGTTTGAATAAAGAGTGCTTACCTAAATATTTTGAATCGAACCCTACCACTCCTCTCGCTAAAACTCCAATGATAAAATCCCAGTTTGAAGTATGCGGAGCAACAATAATAATATATTTATTAATATCTCTTGGAACATCTCCTACTACTTCCCAGCCAATTAACTTCCAAATTATTTTAAATATGTTTCTCATTACTAGTGTTGATATCCATCAATTTTGAGTCAATTCTTTGAGCTGTTCTATAGTTTTTCACCAAAAGCCAGATCTCCTGCATCTCCCAAACCCGGTACAATATAAGATTTATGATTTAGGTCCGGATCTATTGCAGCACACCAAACATATATCCTATCCATATCCAGTTTTTCCTCAAGGTAGGCCACTCCATTTTTACTAGCTATTATACTGGCAAAATGTATAGTTTCTGGTTTTCCTTTGGCAAGAAGTGCATTGTATGCCAGTTCAATAGAAGCTCCGGTTGCCAGCATAGGATCAACTAAAATAAGGGTCTTACCTCCGAGATCAGGTGCGGAAATATATTCAACATGAATATCAAATTGTTCCTTGCTTGTATACTTTCTATAGGCGGAAACAAATGCGTTTTCAGCACGGTCAAAAAAATTTAAAAAACCCTGATGCAATGGCAGTCCTGCCCTAAGTATAGTGGCAATTACCAACTTATCAATAATAAAATTTGTATCATGATTTCCTAATGGAGTTTTAACACTTTTTGTGCTATAGGAAAGTGATTTGCTTATTTCATAAGCCATAATTTCGCCAATTCTGACAAGATTATTCCGAAAACGTAATGGGTCTTGTTGAATTTCAACATTTCGTAATTCTGCGACAAAAGTGTTTAGTACAGAATCCGTTTTTGATAAATCAATTACAGGCATTGTGTTTTTTTTATTTTCGAATATACTATACAGAAAACCACATTCAATAACTCCGTCACAATTTGGCGATTATTTTTATGCTTAATGCATTAAAAAGTTAATTCAATAAACAATGGTGCTCATTTTTATTGTCAACCTCAATTCATTGGAAATAATATAAAATGACACTGACAAAAAACGTTATTTTCTTCACAGTAATGTAACTGACTAATATCTCATTTTAATATTTGCTATTGAATTTGTGCATATTTACACTTATTTTATTTGTTATTTAATTTATTAAGTGTTATTTATGTGTAATATTACACTTTTATTTGTAATGTGACTATTTTTATTTAAAATTGTATTATGCTATGAAAAAGGGAGAGGATACAAAAAAGCTAGATAAGGAGTTTAAAAAACTCACTAAGAACAAATTTCTTAGCCCGGATAGCTGCACTCAACTAAATCAAACAAGGGAGTATATTTTTGAATTAAATCAAATTATTAAGCATTTCGAAAATAAATTTAATTATATCCCATCATCAGCACAATTGCTCTTTAATGAGTACAATGTCAAGCAGGAGCGGATGCTTTTTGAAAAATACAAGGAAGACTACTGCAAAGAGTAACCATGCTTCCTTTTATTCCATCACCAATTGAATTCGAATAT
>JAHEMV010000639.1 GCA_024643455.1 Cytophagales bacterium | reverse complement strand
ATTTCTCCATTTCTTCCTTGAATATTTTCACAGATTCATAGGTTGCGTTGGTTCTTACACTCGAAGATGCTGCGAAGGGCCCGCGGATTTCTGATCCATCAAAATAGGTATTTGCTCCATAGGTAAAGCCTTTTTCTTCTCTCAGCACCAGGTTTACATTGCCGCTGAATGATCCGCCAAGCTTGTAGTTCATTACTGTGGCAGGATAATAATCAGGATCTTCCCTGGACATGCCCAGATAGCCGATGTTGATCACCGACTGTTTGGCGTCCGGGAAATCGACAAAATAGAGTTGCGTATTCTCTACATTTTCGGGATACTCAAGTGTTGGGATTTGCACATCTTTTGACGCCCAATTTTTCTCCAGTCCTGACAGCGCTTTCAAGGCCTCTGCCTTCGTGATGCTACCTACCACATGAATGCGGGTCACGTTTGGTGAGAAGTTGTTTGCA
The DNA here is from genome assembly GCA_024643455.1 of Cytophagales bacterium. GTDB lineage: Bacteria > Bacteroidota > Bacteroidia > Cytophagales > Cyclobacteriaceae > JAAUQL01. The sequence continues at coordinate 2,340 of JAHEMV010000639.1, read as the reverse complement.
TAAAACGATTTGAGATCATCGATGCCAAGGGTTTCAATGGTTTCGGGTGATCCTGATGCTGGAAAACTCATGATATTGTCCTTACCATATATTTTTTCTGTGAATATTTTATTGGAGACATAGTTTGGATATGCCTGGTTTCGCTTCAGGTCGTTAATTGTCTTGGTCTTGATCCTGGCAAACTCCTCCTCATCCCAGCGTGGCTCGAGAAGTATTTCCTGAACCAGTTTGATGGTTTTGTCAAAATTTCTCGAAAGAGAACTGGCCCGAACATTCAGGTTGAGGTCTGAGGTGTACATGCTGATATTCGATCCGAGTAAATCGATTTCTTCTTCCAGCTCCTCGGGGGTTTTAGTTGCTGTGCCTTCCATCATGATGTCCGTCATCATGTTAGCCACTCCATTTTTATCTGGTGTATCTAATAAATGCCCTCCTTCAATTACAAGTGAAAATTCCACTAACGGCAATTCCCGGTTTTCTATACCATATACTTTTATGCCATTTTCCAGGGTAGCACTCCATGTCTCCGGCAGGTTAAGGCCAGGAGGTGTGCCTTCTGATGGCTGTATAGATCGATCGAATGCCGACGGTGTTTTTTCAATTTCTGTTTCCCCATCAGCGCTAGCTGCTACTTCCAAATTTTCGCTGATTGCCTCTTCAACCACAACGGCTTTTTCAGAACCTTCAACAATCAAATCAAGCTGACCTTTGGGCACAAAACTTGTCACCACGTATGGCTTGTCTTTGACGTATTTGTTATAAACCCGCCACACATCATCGATTGTAACCGCCCTGATTCGTTCGATATCTTTTTCGATATAATCGGGACTTCCGGCAAAAACATTGTAAGATGCCAGCTGGTAAGCTTTGTTAAATACGCTTTGCAGTTGGTTGTAAAACCCGGTTTCCAATCCAGCCTTTACCCGCTCGAGATCGGTCTCTGAGATACTGTCAGTTTCCAGCATCTCAAATGCCTCGAAAATAGCGCTTTGCACTTCATCAAGACTTTTACCAGGATTGGCTGTAATGGATATTCTGAACATTCCTGCGAGCTCCATGGCTCGATTATAAGCCGTGGTTCTGGTGGTAAGCTCTTTTTCTTTTACCAGTACTTTGTATAAAGGTGCCTTTTTCCCATTCGAAAGTATTTCCGCAAGAAAGTTGAGCGCATAGGCATCATCGCTGTATTCTTCTGCGGTGGGCCAAACCATATTTAATTGTGCCATATTGGCAAAGTTATCCTCATGATAGAGTTTTTTAGTTTCTGTGAGTATCACATTTTGTACTTCCATAGAGGGGACATCTTTCCCTTTTTTGATTTCTCCAAAATATTTTTCTATCAAAACCTTGGCACTATCCTGTTCAAAATCACCGGCCAATACCACAGTCGCGTTGTTTGGGCCATAGTAATTATCGTAGAATTCTCTAACGTCGTCAGCGGTAGCATTTTTCAGGTCTTCCATTTCTCCAATCACTTCCCAGTTGTAAGGATGTCCTTCCGGGAAAATGGCTTTGTTGATTACATAAGTAGTATGCCCGTAAGGATTGTTATCCACCCTCTGTCGTTTTTCGTTGATCACGACTTCTTGCTGATTGGCAAGTGCACTTTCTGTAATGGTATTTTTGAAAAAGCCCATTCGGTCAGATTCCAGCCACATGATGGTTTCCATGGCACTTTTAGGAACGACCTCAAAGTAAACGGTACCATCCTGGAAGGTGCCACCATTTAACGTTCCACCCGCATCCTGTACAATTTTAAAAAACTGGTCTTCGCCGACATTTTCAGATTGTTGAAACAGCATGTGCTCAAATAAGTGGGCAAATCCTGTACGACCTGTTTTCTCTCGATTTGATCCGACATGATACAAAATTGCAAGCGAAACAATGGGGTCGGAATGATCCTGATGTAAAATGACGTTGAGACCATTTTCAAGTTTATACTTTTCGAAATCTATGGAAAGTGAGGCTTTCTTAGGTTCATTCTTGTTGCAACCTGCAGCAAATAATACCAACAGGATCAATGCGTTGATAAATAAAATTCTGGATTTTTTCATAATTAGATAATAAATTTTGATAGTATAAAATAGTCAGTCTGTTTCTAAAAAATCGGTGGGTTGTGACTTAATTAAAAAGATATTCTCATCAATTTATTCATATTATTTATTTTGAACAACTTAAGTTGTTATTTATACTGCTATTTTTAAAAAAGGCGTGACCAGGTTTTGGATATAAAACTCCTCAATCTTTTGGTGATGGAAATTTTTTCATTGCAAAATTTGCTCAACACTTCTGAAAATGCTTTGGTTCTCAAATAGCCGTATGACTTATGCGGATTGTATT
>JAHEMV010000638.1 GCA_024643455.1 Cytophagales bacterium | reverse complement strand
CCGGGAACCTGATGAACTTTGGTTGCATATCTGCAAGTACCTGAGCCAAATCAGAACGCAAGCCGTTTTGTCTGTTTTTGAAGGTGTTTTCTGGAAATAAGGAAATCATATCCAGGGAAAGCTTCCCTTTGTTTCTTGCCAGAATGATCAATACAGCGGTGTCACAATTAGCAGTCGCAATCATAGATGAAGTATATTTCCCCCAGGAATCAGACGAAATCAGAATAGAGTCATTAGCAAGAATTTCCCCGTCTTTGTTTTGCAGGCTAAACCAAAGATTGATCGGTTCTTCGGAAATCATTCGAGCAAATAGTGAGAAATAATATTTTGCACCCTGGCGAACAACGATCCCATTAAATCCAGTATTTTTTAATCCAACACCTGAAATGCCTTCATACTTTTCTTCATGCCCGACATGCAGCACATCCAAATCGATATAATGTGGATTATTGGGATGAACCGGCGACACGGTTTCTACACTGATTTTTCCATATGAAAATCCAGGTGTAATGTATTCCCAAAATGAAAAAGGATGCCAATTTCTTTGTTCGGTTGGATCATATTCGAAGGAACGGTTTTGGATGAGTTCCGCATATAAACCACCATCCGCAGCATAATTAATATCCTCAAAAAACAATCCGAACAAATCAGGACTGATTTTCTTTCCTTCCTGTGAAGATTGTGCTAAACCTTTTGTTGCTCTTAGAAATAAAACGTTTAAAATAATAAAAGTTAAGAATAGAATGAACTTGTCTTTTCGGCCTAAAAAAATCCTTCTTGCATTCATAGTTGTTAGATTAATCCTTAAAAATTAAAGCAGCAAATTTGTGGAGCGCTCTTCTCCAAGTCAACCATTCATGAGCTGTTCCTGGCGATTGGTAATAAACATAATCTAAACCTATCTTATCCAGCATATTGCGGAAGGCACCCACTGAGCCCGGAAACGGATCAGGTTCCTTGGTTCCTAAACCAAGCCAAAAAACATTGATCTGGGTGTTGAGGGCTTCTCCATCTGTGAATTTACCATCCAGAAAAGTATCCACATCAATCTCATCCGAACTTGGATAATTGGAAGTGCCACTAAAACCTCCATAATAAGCAAACTTGTCGAGATTATTCATAATGATCCGCATCGTCTGATTTGCACCCATGGACAAGCCAGCAATGGCACGATGCTCACGGTCATCAATTGTTCGGAACTTTGTATCAATCATTGGAATAATTTCATTGATCATTACTTCTTCAAATGAGGAAGCCGGGCGGCCCCTTCCATCTGTATTTGAAATGTCCTGGGGTTTATATGCATACCCATTATCCATCACAATAATCATCGGAACTGCCATTTTTTCGGCAATCAGGTTATCAAGAATCAGATTTGCTTTCCCCTGAGTTGACCATCCGTTTTCATCTTCAAAACTCCCATGTTGAAGATAGAGTACAGGGTATCGCGACTTGGAATCCTTTTCGTATTCTGCGGGGGTATACACAAAACAGCGCCTCCAGGCATTGGTGATTTTTGAAAAATAGATGTTCTCACTAACCAGGCCATGTTGCACATCTTTCAATGCATAGAATTCCTGATCCATGGCGGGGATTTCTATACCACTTCCCCAGCGCCCTGCACCGTAGAAGTATTTACTCCCAGGATCCGGCACCGATGCTCCGTCTATATTTAGCTGATAATAGTGAAACCCTTCATCCTGCGGTGCTGATTCACCTATCCAAATGCCATTTTCATTCTTTACCAAATCATATTTTACTGCCCCAATATCAAGCTGAACTTTTATGGCTCCCGGCGCTTCAATGCGAACACGCACCCTTCCTTCAGAATTTACTTGTGGGTACGCTTTGCCGGGCTGATTTACCGAGGAAGGTATAAAATCTTCCACAACTATTGATACGCTTTCCTGTGCAATACACAATGAACCGGACAAAAATGCCATTAAAATGATTAATATTGAATGCTTTTTCATTCCTTTTGAGTTTTAGTCTTTGAATAAAAGAGATGCAAACTGGTGTAAAGACCTTCTCCAACTGAGCCATTCATGGGCAGTGCCCGGCGACTCATAGTAAATATGCCTGATGCCGATTTTTTCAAGATTCAAATGAAAATTGTTCACACTTTGGTACATCCTTTCCGGTTCGTCGGTTCCTATGCTGAGATAAACTAATTTCATCTTATTGTTGAACGCCTCCGGATCGGCCCATACGCCATCAAATGCTGCTTTTATGTCAGCATCTGGTTGGAGAAAAGCCGCTCCGCTAAATCCACCCACATAAGAAAACTTATCGGTATTGGTCATGGTAGTCTGGAAAGTCTGGAACCCTCCCATGGATAATCCGGCCATGGCCCTGTGATCGCGGTCGGCCAGAGTACGGAAACTTTGATCGATCATTGGAATAATTTCTTTTACTAATATGTCCGGAAATGCGTTGTTTGCCATGGCTGCTCTCAGGTCGCCGGGTTTGACTTCTACCGGGCGTCTCATCGGATCCACAGCATATCCTCTATCCATCACCACCAGCATTGGCACAGCCGAGCCATCAGCAATAAGATTGTCCAAAATAAAATCAGCTTTCCCCTGGTTGGGCCAACCGGTTTCATCCTCGCCTCCGCCATGCTGCAAATAAAGCACCGGATACTTTTTGTCTGGGTTTTTGTCATATTCTGCCGGGGTAAAAACATAGGCACGCCTCCAGGCACGTGTTATTGCTGAATAATAATTAACTGACCGGATCTGCCCGTGCGGTACATCTTTTGGCAGATAATAATCGACACCGGCTTCCTGTATATC
>JAHEMV010000637.1 GCA_024643455.1 Cytophagales bacterium | reverse complement strand
TTGAGTCAAGAGAAGCTTTATATATTAAATTGTCGGTCATGGTTGATCCATCGCCAAGCAACGAATATTGACGACCCGTTGGACAAATAATTCCTCTGTAAAGTCTTCCAAGTGATTTATAACCACCAACAATAGTTAAAGCGCCATGTTCGATTTGTTGCAGCATGTCTGGTTTACCGTCTGGTACATGGATTTCGACTAGTTTTTCTTGTTGATCTATGGTAGTTAGATCATAATCTGTTTCAAATAATTCCCACATCCAGGCAAGTGTTCTCATCGTATTAGCCTGTGACTCCACCCGGAGATCATAATCGCCAGCATCATGCCATCCACCAACATTTAATCCCGGAACGGCATCGAAAGGTTTATATGCACATAAGGTTGAAGGACCTTGTTTATATCCGTCAAAATGAATGTGATTGATGGGTGCCATCAGCGCATCATCTTCATGACACAAGCCATGCCATACTTTTACCAACTCATTGATTCGCATATGACACATTTGCACTGGTAAATAATATTCTAATGTTGGTTGCCAGACATTTCTTTTATACACATCATCATCGATCATGAATGGTTGGGAAACTGTATTTTCAATTTTCAATTTATACATGCCTGGCTGTTGGATTTCGCTAAAATCAAATTTTGCATACTTATACCGGAGAAATTCTCCCCACATTTCAGGGGTGCCTTTTTTTAGAGTTTCAAAACCTCCATTTTCTGAAATCCTCAAGAGCTCAACTTCGCTGGGATTAATAGTTCTATTATCCATTTCGATGATGGCCACTTTATTTTGATTGAGCCGGTAACCGACCTGCGAAACCTGAATAACCGGATCATATTTATAGTTTGATTTGATGGCTGGCGTGATTAGCCACTCCACAACATTTTTTGTAACACCGCTTTGCAATTTGGAATGGACACTAAACCATCCTGCTTTATTTTTACCCCGATCATCTACCAATTCTAAATCATCCCCAAAAGATTCAATGGTCAGCATTTCATTTTCAGAATCAGGTAACGCTACTAATTTTTTACCAATCGCCATCGGTTTGAGGACAGGCCCATCTTCAGTGTTGATCAAAGGTCCGTTCGCCTGCCTGGGAAAAATTCCCGTTTTTTTATCCATATAATAGGCCCTGTCAAAGAAATGACCAGGGAATAATTCCAGGTTAAAAACTGCTTTCCCAATCCATTGTTCCTCCAGAGGTTGGTCCAGGTCAACAGATATCCGGATTGACTTACCCTCGCCTGTTACACGTACGGTTCCCATTAAGGAAATATCAGGATAGGTATATCTAGGATCGTTGTATTGTTGCCTAACGGAATCCGGGAAACCAACAGCAAGGCTTATCTCATTTTTTTCCGTATCTAATTGCCTTGGCCCATTGGTAGGATTGAACCTGGGTTGATTCGTAAGACGAATGTCTCCATTTGCAGCTACACGCTCGCCATTCTGAATTAGTGTAATACCGCTTTGGCGCCCGGTTGGATAATAGTCGTGATAAACCATCACGTTGAATCCAGGCATTTCAAAATATTCTTTGTCATTGATGACCAAATGATCTGTAGATTTCTTTTCTGTTTCGGTACAGGCAAAAAGCAGAAGAAATAGTATTGAATAATATTGGAAGAAACGGTGCGAGATGTTTTTCATGCGTGAAAAAAATTTAAAAGACAGACTCATGACTAAAAAATAAGTGCTATGAATTTACTTAAGATTTCCTAGATAAGACAGCATAAATATTAAAAAGTTCGGAGGTTTTAAAAACGCGATTTAAAACCTAACTTTATTAAAGTCATTTCACTTTTAAAATAAATACCATTCATGATCAGGACATTTTTATTCGCAGCTTTATTTTTTCTTTTTGGAATAGGTTCAGACCGTGAACCTATGAAAGCTAATTTTTCTAATTCAGCATCTTATCGCTGGCTTAACAAAACAGTTTTAGAAAACCAAGTAATCGATGATATGGAATCGTTGAATCAATGGATTCCTTTCACGAGTGGTGCTCAGCAAGTTGTAGATGCCCGTGTCGATGCAAAAGTAGTGGAGGCAAATGAAAAGATTACGAAAATGACCTTGTCAGAAGAAATAGTTTATAGCGGTAATCATGCCCTCCACGTTCAAATTCCAACCAAACTAAATGTGCCTGGCCCTAAAAGTGGGAGAGGATGGGGTACAGCTGGAGTAAGGAGGAAATTCGATGGAGAGGATTGGAGCAAAATGAATCGGATCTCTTTATGGATTTATGCTGATAATCCAGGATTTTATATCAATTGGCTGGAACTCAGAATCTATAATGATGGTGAAAATAAATTACCGGCTCTTTTTGGACAGGAAGGAGAGACTTCCCTTCTTTTAAGAAATAATGAATGGAATCATATAGTATGGGAAATTGGGAACGTGGCGCGTGATAAAGTGACAAGCCTTGAAATTTCATATTATTTAAGCGGAAACGAGCCAGAAGCAGCAGACACAGCCAACTATTATTTTGATCAACTGGAATTGCAAAAAGTTCAACCTGATCATATTGAAGGATGGGATGTATGGCCTGGCAGAATTGCATTTAGTCATACAGGATATCAGACCGGTGCAACAAAAACGGCCATAGCCAGTGGATTGAGCGCCGGTGAATTCAGGGTCATTGATGAATACACAGGTGAAGCGGTGTTAACGAAAACGATACAATCCGTAGACTCACATTTGGGAACATATCAGGTGATGGATTTTTCTGAGGTGAAGGATGCCGGTAGCTATATTCTTGACGCCGGTGGAATACAAAGTAATCCCTTTG
>JAHEMV010000148.1 GCA_024643455.1 Cytophagales bacterium | reverse complement strand
GCTAAATATCTGTTTAAAGGATTTCGGGTAAATCTACTGGTGAGGCTTTTGATCGTTCTTCTGAATGGCACAGCCCTTCTCTGGATTTCACTGAGTACTGATCTCTGGACACTCAGCTTTTGGATTGCACTTATTGAGGTAATTCTCATTGCCGAGCTCATTCGATATATTGAAAAATTCAAATCAAATTTGCTCATATTCCTGGAATCTATCGATCAGGGAGATTATTCACTCGCTTTTCCTAAGGGAAGCTCAAAAAATTCTGATGGTCGTTTCGCAGGTTTGTTTAACTCCGTCCTTCTAAAGTTCCAATTGTTGCGGGCAGAAAAGGAAACAAGGCATTTATTCTTACAAACCGTTATCGAACAGATTTCCATTGCATTAATAGGATACAATTCCAACCAGGAGATTACAATTATTAACGAGGCGGCGAAAAAGCTTCTAAACCGCCCTTATTTCAGAAAATTATACAGTATTAAAAAAGTTAGTGAACAATTATATGAGGAAATCAGAAATATTGATGTAAAGGAGGGTAAACTGATCAAATACGAAATGAATGGTGAATTGATGCAGATATTGCTCAAGGCTACTGAGTTAAAACTTAGTGGTGAATACCTCAAAATCGTGACGCTTCAAGATATAAAAAATGAACTTGACGAAAAGGAGCTTGATTCCTGGCAAAAGTTGATTCGTGTAATTAATCATGAAGTCATGAATTCGATGATCCCACTATCAACATTGACCAATGTAAATAAAACCGTACTTCAAGAGATGAAATCAAATTATCACGGAGACACATTTCCAGTAAAAGATGAAGAAAGGATATCAGAGGTAATTGAAGGCATGGAAATTATCGAAAGCCGGAGTAAAGGGATTATAGAATTTGTGAAATCTGTTAAAAGCCTGACGAATATCTCTAAACCAAATTATGTAAAAATCAATATAAATGACCTGTTGAACCGAGCATATACGCTGATGAATCCGGATTTTGCAGATACCAATATTCAATTTGTGTTACGTCTTCCAAAAGAAAACTTTACTACCATGGGTGATCTTGAGTTGCTGGAGCAGGTAATGATCAACCTGATAAAAAATGCAAAAGAAGCTTTTAGTCAACAAAAAGGAGCACAAGCTAACAAAGTGCTGCTGTCAGCAGATTGTAAAGATGGTTTTACAACAATAAACGTAAAGGATAATGGACTGGGCATTTCTAAAGAAATACTCGAAAATATCTTTGTTCCATTTTATTCGACAAAGAAAGGAGGCTCCGGTATCGGACTTACGTTATCAAGGCAGATCATGCGATTGCATAAGGGGCAATTAATTTGTCAATCCCAAGAAGGGAAGGGATCGCTGTTTATCATGAGATTTTAAAATTACGTATATCAAATATTGTGGAAAGGCATTATGCAGTCGACTCGACACATTCTGATCATAGATGAAAGACTGTTGCTTGAGAATAAACCTAATATACACAAATTTAATGTGTTCGATAATGAAAAGTGCGCACGAGAGTTATGTAATAATGGTTTTCAGGACGAAAAGAGTGTGTTTTGTGAGATCGATAACAAAGCCTACCAATAAGGCTAACTTAATACAATAACTGTATTAAAAAATAAAATGAAACTAACTATTGTCCAATATTTTATTGCAAGTTCACTTCTTAATTGAAATGCAATAAACCCTTTTAGTTTAAGTTCGCTGTTGAATTCCGAAACAATATGATTATTTTTGGTGATCATAAAGCAAAGTTAAGAAAATCAAACAAATCCATATAGGATTTATTGCTTCACGTTTACTTTCTGTTTATCACCCTGTTAAGTATATAGAAGAATATCCCTTCAGTTGACCCAGCTGATATAATCTGATTTCAAGGACAGCGAACCTCGTCACTCCCGAATATACGATGGGAAAACTATAAGCTTGGTTCCTTCCCTACCTTAATTTTTATTTCTGGTGGAATATAATTTGTCTCATTGATAGCCTTTCTGAATGCTTCAACCTGCCTCTGCCATTGTGCTTCATAATCGGTTTTGATCCGTTTAAATTCTGATTCGTTGCGTATATTATTAAATAGTGGATCATTTTCCAGATACCAGGAACTCATGAAACCCATTTGTGCAGCGCTGTCAAGCCATGCCAACGCCTCCTCCTTCTGGCCAAGAAAAGCATAGGAGGCTGCCAGGTCATAATAATATCCTCTGTCCGGCCATACGCCGTATCCGCGGAGATTTTGATGACGTTCAAGATCACGGGTAAGCTGTTCCTTGATGAGCTTATAGGCAGAAACAGTATCTCCCTGCAACAATTGTACATAACCTAACCGATGTCTGAAAGGAAGATATTGGGAAGTATCTGTATATTGTCGTTCGATTTCTTCATACGAGGACCAGTCCTTTGAGGCATCTTTTAGATCCCCGGCTTGTAAGTGAACCCAACCAAGAGCATCAAGCGTCTGCTGATCATAAGGTGCAATTTCCAGGGCTTTTCTAAAGGTTTTCTCAGCCATATCCAGATTATTTCCATACCTGTACATTTGACCAAGATTATAATAGGGCGCCAACCATTTAGGATTCAGGTTAATTGCCTTCAGGTATAATTGTTCTGCTTTTGCTGGTTCATTCATCATAAAATATATATTCCCCCACCTGTAATAATATTCCGGATCCTTAATTGAAAACTGTCTTTCTATGGATTTAATGATTTTGGAGGCACCTTTCTCGTAATCTCCTCTTCTCATATGAACATTTCCAAGGCTTTCCAGCACATTTGGATTTCCTGGTTCAAGGCGGTACGCTTTTATCAGAGTTTTGAGCGCTTCATCAGAATTCCAGTCCTGTTCACTCAGTATATTTCCTTTCAGGAGATAAGCACCAGATAACATTGAATCAATTTCAATGGCTTTGTCCGCAAGATCAAGTGCCTGGTCGATCCATACCGTATTAGGTACGCCAAATTCCCGCATCCCATGATGCAGGATCGTTCCTTTTAATACATAGGCTGGTGCGAAAACGGGATCCATTTCAATGGCCTTGTCAACCAGTTCAAGGGCATTTTCCAGATCTTTTTCATCATTCCACTCTCGCCAGGCATTACGTGCTTTTAGCAAATAATCGTAGGCAGTTATATCTGAAGAATTCATTTTTTCTCTTGATCTCCCCCTTATATGTCGTTGTTCTTCATTGGTCAGCCTGGCCTCAAGCACCTGTGCAATCTCGACGGCTATATTACTTTGAATATCGAATATCTCTACCATCTCGCGATCATAAGTTTCAGTCCACACATGTACATCATTTTTCACATCAATAAGTTGAGCTACGATTCTTACCTTGTTATCGATTTTTCGGACACTTCCTTCAAGTATATAAGAAACACCAAGTTCATGACCAATAACGGGTATGGTTTTTCCCGGATTTTTATATTGCTCTGTGGTCGTCCTTGATTTAACTTTCAAGGCTTCAATTTTGGCCAAATGATTAATGATATCTTCGGTAATCCCGTCACTAAAATATTCCTGATCAGGGTCATTACTCAAATTGTCAAAAGGTAAAACGGCAATTGATTTATCATTCAAGACAGAATCACCGGCACTCTGAATAAAAAAACGAATTGCAAAATAGCCTAATAAAACGGCCAAGACTGCTATCACGGCCAATGATGTCCAATTGGTTTTTCTACGCGAAGAGAAATCCTGCCTCGGTAATTCGTTTTTATTAGGTACGGATAAAAACTCATCTTCCAGAGCGTAAAGAAATATTGGTTGATCGACATTTTTGAGGTTAAAACTGCCGAGCGAAACGGTTTTGACATTTGATTGATTTCTTATCAGATGATAGATCGTGTCGGTTATTAAAACAGACCCGCTTACACCAAGGGATTGAACACGCGAAGCAACATTGACTCCGTCACCAAAAATCGATTCTCCTTTGATTTTTACATCACCAAGATGAATTCCGATTCTCAAAGGGATATGAAGTCTGATGAGATCCTTTTGAACTTCCAAAGCACATTCTACAGCCTCAATTGCGGAAGGAAAAATACTCAGGCTTCCGTCTCCGTAGTATTGCAAAATTTCACCTTGGTGCTTTTGAGTATACTTTTCAAGAATCAGACGGTGTTGTTCAATGGTATCTACGGCCCCCTTTTCATCTCTTTGCATCATGGAGGTATACCCTACAATGTCGGTAAACATGATAGCCACAAGTCTTCGATCGCGAAAAGATTCTGCTGAAAGATTCGTCATCTAAAAAAATTTGATTTGAAGTTAGCTAATAGATGTTAAAGTCAAAAGAAGGGTCCTTCGTAAGATGATAAATTTTATGCGTATGTTCATCGTTAAGTATATCTCCTAAGAGTTTTCCCTATAAGATTCTAAGATGTATAAACAACCTTCCAATTTATTTAGGTGCTTCTCCAACAATTGGTGGAACATTATATTTTGCGGTTCGGTCATCCTTTATCATTCCCGACCAATTCAAGCCGAATGCAAAGTCATAGGTGTTGCCATCGCTGTCAACATAGCATTTCATATCCCGAAGTACATCCTCAAATTGTAACTCAACTGTTGACATGTCAGCAGGCATTTGGAAAGGCAAAAGTGCCGAAGGTTCCCTCTGACCTGAGATGATCTCCATAATTGCCTGATCCTGGACTCCCATCTGAACAAGAATGCCAGAAGCTGATGGTTCAATCTCAGAAAATACCAGTGGCTTTGAACAATCTACAACTAATATTACAGGTTTATCTCCCATTTTAGCTCTTGTCTCATCAACCAAATTCATGTCATTTGTATTAGCAGCGGTATTGGTTTTCCCTTGATAACTTCTGTTAATAAAATCTTCCAATGGACTTCCACCGGCAATACTTGGATTACGTGCATCAACTGCTGTATATGGGCTATATTGTAAGGTTATCGGCACATACCCGTTTCCACCCGTTTCTAAATCCTTACGATCGTAGCCGACACCTCCGTCCGGGCTCAGAATTCCAACCAGTGCAAAATCCGCTTCTTCCGGTGAATCTGTCACTACAAAGTATTTTTTCACCACCTCAATATTGAATGTCGGACGTCGGATTTACCGCGTATTCCCACTACTTTCCTAAACTGATCTTTATATTCCAATCATTTGGAAATCTTAACAAATTTTAAAAGAGAATAATAATGATTGCAAGCACAATTCCTCCCGCGGTATAGTACAATCCCTTTTTAAAATTCGATGATTTTACGGCGAACATAAAAAAAGCCGATACTACAAAAAAGAGCAGGGAAGCACCAAAGAATATATTCAAAAAGAATAAAGGGCTGTTGGTTGTCGCTTTATGCATGTTCGTCATTTTATCCAAAAAGTATGGTAATTCTTTTCTCGTAACTACTGCCAATCCCGTTTTTTTATTATAACTGCCATCATTAAACTTAATCACATCACCTTCTTCGCCAGTTGCTTTTAACTCACGTATCCTTAATTTTTCCCCCAATTGTTCGACAGGGATATTAGGTTGCAATTGCATTTCAACAGTTTTATTTTGTTTTAAGAAGTTGGTAGTCCTGAATATCATCACTGTTCCGCTCAAAGCGTAAACAGTCATAATCCCGGCTAAAAAGAATCCTAAATACCGATGGATCACTCTCATACTTTTACTCATATTCAATTTTATTTTAGGTTGAAGATTAGACAGACAAAGAAATATTATTTTTATCTGACATAGAAAATTTTTCAATATATCACCAATCTTTTCATATTAACGACATCATAATCTCAATTTCAGAGCTAGTTTATTTTAACAAATTGCTCAAGTCCTTTTATGAATCGGAAATATTGTATAAAAAAAACGTAACGGATTTCAATAAATAATGAATTTTACTTTTAATGAACTTTTAAATGATGAATCAGTATTCCTTCAAAAAGACTCTATTTAGTCAATTGCACCATTTTAATTCACATGGCAAATTATGTAGATCCAACCAGGCTTAAATTTATGTCCCTTGGTAAGTTATACTTCATTATTAAAAGTACTTATTGATTGTTCAATGCGATAACCGCTTCCAGGACTTCATTACCCGTGTCATCTCGCTGATGTATTGGCCCTTTACGATGTTTCAAATATCCTGCAGGTTTTTCAGAAAACTTTCCCATAATTTCTGAAATGATAGCGATGGCAATTTCATCTGGCGTTTCGGCACCTATATCGATACCGATGGGGGCATGAATCCGATGCAAGTCTTCGTCTGATAATCGAATATTCTCCATTAAAAATTCATTGATCATTTTTTGAAAGCGCTTTTTCGGCCCAAGAATGCCGATATAAGGAGTCTCGGACTGAATTAGTTTTTTAAGTACATCCCTGTCGTATTCATAGTTATGAGACATGAGAACACAGGCAGTATTTGGACCAACCGCAAATTCCCGATCGACAAACTTTCGGTCACAAAGCGAGAGCTTATCTGCTCCGGGGAAAAAGACCGGAGCGATATGTGCCACGCATTCATCGGTTACGGTCACCTTCCAACCCAGGCTCTTTGCCATTTGGCTTAGAGGTCTTGCATCAAAGCCCCCGCCAAATATCATCAAGTGAATTGGAGGCTGAATGTATTCCATAAAAACTTCGATAACCACACCTCCTGACTCATATCGCTTTACACCTGGTTTTTTATTTTCAAACAGCTGATGTAAATCAGCTACAATCAACTGTGGAAAGGATTTAGGGAATACAATATTTGCAATTTCTCTATTGTTACTAAGAAGAACCTTTTTGCCAATTAATTTGTCACTCCCTGAAATAACAGTGGCTAATGCTGCATTAGATTCCATTCCTAATAATCCTTCGAAAAAATGAAATGGATTGTGCAGATCTTCAGGATCTACAGGCTCAAACAACACATCAATAATTCCGTTGCAACCCAGATTAATACTAAACTGGCTGTTTTCGTCATCGCTTGTGTCATACGTAGTAGAAAAGCATTGCTTATCCGTCATTACTTTCCTTGCCTTTCGCAATGCATCACCCTCCAAACAACCACCGCTGATGGAACCTACCCAATGACCGTTATCCGTTATCAACATTCGCGCACCCTGACTTCGGTAAGAAGAGCCTTTTACTCGTACTACCGTAGCCAAAGCCGCCTTATGTTTGTTGAAGTCTATCTTTCTATATGCTTCACAAATTGCCTGAAGCTCCTTCATTCATTCAAATTTTAATTCGTAAAAAATTCAGACCAACCCTGGAAAACAGGTACAACATTATGCTTGAAATCATTCATTTTAGCACACCTTAACCTAAGTTGATCGACTCTCCAAAGAAGGGCTGGTTGTAATATCGTTTACCAGTTGCTTTATACAAAGCATTGGCCAATGCACCAAAAATCGGCGGAAACGGAGGTTCTCCCATGCCGGTCGGATCAATTTCATTTTCTACAAAATGTACATCAATTGATTTAGGCGCTTCACTTTGTCGTATTATTCGATATTTGTCAAAATTGGTTTTACTCGGCACACCATTATTGAAACTCATTTCACCGAACATGGCATTTCCGACACCGTCAACAATGGCTCCTTCAGCCATATTTGTTGCCGCATCCGGATTAATAACGATACCGCAGTCAATGGCACAGGATACACGAGGTATTTTTGGTTTACCGTTTTCCATCACTAGATCCAGCACCTGGGCTACATAGGTAGCATGACAGAAGTAGGCGGATACACCTCGATGAACTCCGGGATTTGAATTCCCGTTCCATCCGGATTTTTCCCTTACCAATTCAAGAACTCCGGCATAACGAGCGGCGTCATAATCATTACGCTCACCTACGGGATTATTCTTTGCACGATCCAGAAGTCCAAGTCTGAACTCTATGGGATCTTTCCCGGCAGCTTCAGCAACTTCATCCAAGAAAGATTGCTCAGCTCCGGCAATAAAGTTTGATCTCGGCGCCCGAAATGCTCCTATGGTAATATTGGATTCCAACTCCCAACTTTCTGCCAGATAATTATCAACGGCACCCGCCGGGAACCTGTTGGCAAAAACAGGACTTTCGGGGACTCCGCCTCCTTTTACCTGAAACCCTACCAAGTTGTTATCATTATCCAATGCTGCCTTATAAGTTACGCTGTAGGAAGGTCGATATATTCCGAATGTCATGTCATCTTCACGCGTGTACATCAGCTTTACGGGGGCGTTTACTTTTTGAGAAATGACTGCCGCTTCAACAAGATAATGACAGTAAGCTCTAAGTCCAAAACCTCCGCCCATTCGAGTCAATTGGATATCGATTTTTTCCTTTGGCAAACCTATTCTGGCAGATAATGCTGACTCAATAAATCCGGGTGCTTGCAGCGGGCCGGCTACTTCAGCTTTATCAGCAGTTACGTGTGCGAAAAAATTTATGGGTTCCATACAATTGTGAGCAAGGAACGGGGCAGTATAAGTCCGTTCTACAACTTTTGCTGCGTTTTTGAATGCACTTTCCGGATCGCCGTCTTTACGCAATATATTGGCCGGTTTTGCAGCTCTTTCTTCTATTTCTCTTCGATGATTGCTTGTACTTTCTAATCCCCCCGGGATATGAACTGTTTCCGGGCCTCTCCACCCTCGTTTTGTAACTGTATAACTCGGGAATACCTCCCATTCTGCTCTAATAGCTTTTTTGGCATTCATCACCTCCCAAGTTGTATTACCAACGACAACAATCAGCTCGTTGAACGTTGTAAGGTCGAACCCTTGTTGCTCATAGTCATCCTTATATGTTTCTATGGTGAAAACATCCTTTATTCCGGGCATGGCCTTCGCAACCGAAACGTCAACGGATTTTAATTTCATTCCAAATGCGGGCGGATGAACAATCATAGCGATTAACATTCCTTCTTTTTTATAATCTAATCCAAACAAAGGCTTGCCTGTTACGATCTTTTTACCTTCTACATTTTTTTGAGAAGTACTGATGATTTTGAAATCTTTTACATCTTTCAATTTCACTTCTTCAGGAACTTCAATTCCTGCTGCGGCAGATGCCATCTCTCCGTAACCGGCAGATTTGCCGCTGCTTTTATGAGACAATACACCCGCTTGGGTAGTTATCTCAGATACGGGTACACTCCAAGCTAGGGCAGCTGCTTCTTGAAGCATTCGGCGAGCCGTAGCTCCCGCCATTCTCAGACCCGGCCAACCGCTGCGAATTCCTGCACTGCCGCCTGTAAATTGACCGGTTCGTGTATAGATTTCAGGATCAAACGGTGCTTGCTCCACAATTACATTTTTCCAATCCACATCTAATTCCTCCGCTATAATCATAGGCATGGAGGTAATTACATTCTGACCGAATTCAGGATTTGGTGCCATGATAGTCACTACACCATTTTCACCTATTTTGATATAACCGTTTAGCTTGAACCACTCATCAGGGATAGTTAATGTTTCTTTAGTACCGGATTTGCATGATGCCAGCCAGCTAAAACTTAGCACAAAACCGCCGCCGGCTAATGCCGAAGATTTGAGAAATGATCGTCTGTTTATTGATGTTTTTATTAAAGTCATGATGGTAATTTTTGAATTTGCAATATTGGTTCAGGTA
This sequence comes from Cytophagales bacterium, assembly GCA_024643455.1. Taxonomy (GTDB): domain Bacteria; phylum Bacteroidota; class Bacteroidia; order Cytophagales; family Cyclobacteriaceae; genus JAAUQL01. The sequence continues at coordinate 803 of JAHEMV010000148.1, read as the reverse complement.
TTAAATTGATGCAGGATCAAAAGATCCTTTTTCGGCACTTCAAGCCCAGTTTTAGGTGTACGCTGCCGCTGATTTAATGGCCTTTTTAATACGAAGATAGGTGCCGCATCGACATATATTTCCGTCCATTGCAGCTTCTATCTGCTCATCGGTAGGATTAGGATTGGCATTTAATAAAGCCACTGCATTCATAATTTGACCGGATTGACAGTAACCACATTGTGGTACATCATGCTGCAGCCATGCACGTTGCACGGGATGATCACCATCTTCGGATAAACCTTCAATAGTAGTAACGGCCTGGTTGCCTATCGAAGCAACTGCAGTCTGGCAAGAGCGCATTGCCATTCCATTAACATGAACTGTGCATGCACCGCACATTGCGATGCCGCATCCGTATTTGGTGCCTGTTAGATCCAGATGATCTCGGAGTACCCACAACAACGGGGTGGTGGGATCAACATCTACCTGATGTTGTTTCCCATTGACTTTAAGGTTAAATATGGCCATGGTACATTATTTAAATTATACAATTATTTCAGGTTACTAAGTTGTTATAATTAAATCCAATTAAATTACACTTTTCAAACAACATATTACTAATATCAAACATTTCTGAATTACTCCGCAACCTTCACACATATCATCCGACTTTGATCCCTGATCAGGAGTTTGCCATCTGCCAGAGCAATTGGCGCCCAGTTTTGCCCTGTTTCAAGCATCTCAGCAGAGGCCAAAGGTTTGAATCCTGTTGGATCGGGTTCTATCAGATAGAGCATTTTGGACCCGTCTGTTGCAAGGAT